>CBIHPC010000113.1:0-17776 GCA_966211305.1 uncultured Niastella sp. | reverse complement strand
AATATTGATCCTTTTGCTTTTGCGCAGGTTCGCGATGTCGTATTTGCGCAGGTCTAACCCATAACAAACCTCGTTCATGAACAGCGGTGATTCGGCCATGCCGGGAATGCTAACCGGGGTAAAGGAAAACGTGTATTTGCCTTTTAATGCCGGTGCGCCCAGAACGGTGAAAGGGAACTGCGTTCCGCGGCCATGGTTCAGTGCCACCCCCTCAAATAAACAGGTAGAAGGGTACAGCATAATGCTCTGTTGCGTATTTAAATTGGGCGAAGGTTTTACCGGCAGCACGTATTCCATATCATGGCGGTAGTTCTTTACGGGAATGATGGTGATTGTACATTTCCGTTTTTCGGGCAGCCAGCCTTCGCCATTGATCATTTTGGCAAATTCGCCGATGGTCATGCCGTGTGCAATGGGAACGGGAAACTGGCCAATGCCCGATTTGTATTTCATATCGAGAATGGGGCCGTCGACCAGGTAGCCATTGGGATTGGGCCGGTCGAGGATCAGCAATTCTTTATTGTTCTCTGCGCAGGCTTCCATTACATCGCGCAGGATATTGATATAGGTATAAAAGCGGCAGCCCACATCCTGTATGTCGTAGATCATAATATCAACATCGGCGAGGTCGGCTGCTGTTGGTTTTCGTTTACTGCCGTATAATGAGATGATGGGAATACCGGTAGCGGAATCAACCTCATCGGTTACATGGGTGCCGGCGCTGGCACGGCCCCTGAAACCATGTTCGGGACCGAAGGCTTTTACGAATTTGATGCCCCGGTTCATCAGGCTGTCGACAAGATGTTTTTTGCCGATGACGGAAGTAGGGTTGGCCAAAATGCCTACTCTTTTATTTTTCAGCAGGGGAAGATATTTCTCCGTTTGTTCGGCGCCGGTAATGATCTGGTGAATGGTCAATGGTGAATGGTCAATGGAAAATTCATTTCCCGGAACTCCTGATTCATTTGACGCAGTTACCAGTTGCTGCCCGCGTTTTGTTGTAAAGCCAAACGTTATTATTGCTAATAGTAAAACCAGTGAACCGTAGATCTTCATAGCTGAAAATTGATGTATAGAAATTTAGTTACTGTCCTTATACTTATCTTTTAAAACCAAACTGAACAAACTTCTGCTGCCGCTAAGATAGCCTCTTCATGATTACGTGGGTGCCGGTTCAACAGTTTTTTTGCATTTGCGTTGCTGGCTTTCCTGTTTTTGCCCAACTGAACGGCGATATCTTTCAATGAGGGCTTAGGCATGGCAAAAAGACGCAGCAGCCAGTCGGGCGCTACCTTAATTTAATTCTATTATTTATGATGCAAAGCTCCTGTTAAAAGCGGCATGCGGCTTTGTTAAAAAGTATGGATTTGTTTTGGTGTTCGGGCAGGGGCGTAATTGTTTGAAAGAAGCGGTTTAGTGGTGTTTATAAGGGTTGTTTTTTTTGAGGAAGCCTGATATTGATTTTGCGAAGCAGTCAACTGGGTGAAAACGGTAGACGATCGGGTGCCGGGACCTGGCAACTAAATCAGATCTGGTAACGATCGGTCGATGGATGTTGACAATTTGTTGCTATCGGGATGATATCAATGGAGAAAAGGGTAAATTCAAACAGGGCCTGTTCCGAATTTATTACCTGATGGTTGAATATGATCTCAGGTCAGGTTTTATTGCATTCGGTATGCGAAGAACTGAAAACGGGAATGAAATATTAAATGGCTAAACGAAAAAGCCGGATTGTGATGCAACCAGCTTTGTTTTCCACCATTTAAGCTGTATCCGCGGAAAGTAAAAGGCGCCCGGGTGTACATGCACCAGTTTACCATAGGCGCTGTTACCAGCGAAAGTCAATGGGTTTCCAGAACCATTACCGAGCCAACGTGTACGATAACGGAATTGCAGACCGGCGTAAAATATGCGTTCCGCGTAATAGCCATCGGTCCCGGAGAACAATCGGTGTATCCGCCCATCGTTTCACGATACATTCAGTAATCAGTTGCTGAGTGGAATTGTGAGGGGTGAGCATTGACACCTGACCAACAAAGGGTAGCATGATCCTTGCTCAACGTCTCTCCCGACAAGTTCGGGAGAGGCGTTTTTGATTGTAACGCTGGAAGAGGCAAAGGAGAAAACAGTCGAGCCGGTGGTGTAAAAGAAACTAATATCAGAAGCATCCTCAACCAACCCACCACTCCCTCCCAAAACATGACAAAAATCAAAAACTTTATAACATACATGTTATTACATTATTTTCCGTAGTATTACGGCTCGTTTTCGGGTGTTAGTACGGGTGCATGTTTCACACAGATCATTCACCTTTGTTCTATCCACGTTCTGTATCTCCACTTGGTTATGCTAACTATTTGTAGCTGCTAATTCGTTTAACCCTCTTCCCGTTATCCCAACCATTTATTTAACCCGGTTGCATGACAGCTCAGTTCATGTTTAATTTCTATTGTCAATAACCAACAAAACGCTCAATTATGCTTACAGAAGAAAGTGTGTCCCTGTTGCACACCGTTACCGCTGCTACAGCGCTTATCAGTAAATGGACCGAATCGCCCATTGAACCCACTACCTCCGTTATGGACGACGCCTGGCAGGGCGCCGGCGAGTTTCAATTTCCCAAAGGCTGGGTGTACGCCAAAAACGATGCTAAGTTCCTGTACCTCGTTCTCGACGTACTGAGCGATACAGGCAACGATTTTGGCACCGGCGATTACTACTGGCTGAGTTTTGATGTGGATGAGAACCGCGGGATCTCCGCCAATAAAGACGTGAACTATGGCCTTTACCCCGGTTTCCCCAACAAAATGGGCATTCAGAAATACCTCGGTCCCGGTACCTGGACCGGCATTGCTGAACCACCCGAATCAAAAAGCCGGGTTGAGTTTGGCCCATCGCCCAAATCAGCGGTTCCGCACCGCATCTGGAAATTCAAAATTGCACTGACTGAAATAAATGCCAGCCTCTTCTCGCTGCTGGGATTGCCCTATACGTATTTCGGGTTCCGGGTAAGCTCTTCCAACCCCGCATTCACCGCAGATTTTCCGGCCAACTTCTATCAAAACTTTGCTAACCTTACGAAGTTGTACTTTGCCCGCAAACCGAAGCCAAATCCATCATTGATGGGCGCTATTATTGGTACGGTTGGCCTTATTCCTACTTCTTCCTCTGTACTGAATGCTGCCACAGGCCGGGCCACCACCACCGCAGGTTATTTTGTGGAAGCGCACAATGCAGCTTTCGGCGGGGTGCTGAACTTTATTGCCAACAGCGTGAACCTGAATGCCCTTATTGGCATCGGCGCCAATAAATACCGCATCCTGCATGCCACCCCGGGCAGCGCGGCCTTCCTGCCACTGGTGTCTGCGTGGACCAATTACCGTTGGACCGGTTCCAACTATATACCCATGTCTTTTTCGGCCAATGTCAACAAACAATATACGCTTACCAATCCTGCCGAAGAATATTCCATCGACGATCTGTTGATCCAGTTCTCTACCTATGGTATGGATACCGGTATCCATCGGTTTAAAGTGGAATTCTTCAAAGCCGATGGCATTACACCGGTGCCTTCAGCAGCACAGGTGCTGTCGCTGTACATCGATAACAATGTACCAGTCGTTAATATCAACAGCATAAAACATGGCGCTACTGAAGTAACGGCCTGCGCCATTGAAAAAATAGGGGAGGGAACCGATGGGCTTACTTTCAATGTTACGGCCAACGACCCCGAAGGCAACCTGCGTGCATGGAGTTTCAGCGCCACCTTTGGCGAAAACCAGTCGGTAGGTATTTACAGCCAGGCATACGAATCGGCGGTTCCGCCGGGAAACAACTGGGCCGGTGTGATGAACTTTGCGGTTCCTACTACGCCTGCCAACTGGCGTCCGCCCATCCAATGCGCCTATAGCTTTATTATTCAGGCATGGGCCCGTACCACCAATGGCTACGGCTACATCGGCCATTCTACTTACCATCGTAATTTAACCTTGCTGGTATAAAATGCTAAGCAAATAGGGTTAGGGTGGGTCGTTTGCCAACTGGCGGAGGCCCACCTTTTTTGGTGAAAGCCGGAAGGTAAGGCAACGAGGCAAAAAGGCAACGAGGCAACGAGCGAATACAGGATACAGCCTGATGCCAAAAGCGGAAAGCCGAAAGCAAATACAGCTGCAAGCAAAGGCAACAAGGCATAAAGGAAATACAGAATACAGGCTAAAGGCTAATACTCGCGAGTTTCGAATAAAAGAACTACAAACCATAAACCACAAACCATAAACAGTTTACGGCTTCTATAAAGCATCACTCACAGAAAAATAGAACCATAAGACGATGTTTATTAAATAAATATCATAACTGCCATTGTTTCTGAACTTCATAATGACCCAATGGCAGAATATCAGGTGTAATGTGAACAATTTTAATAATGGAGCCGTCAAATATAACTATTGGCAAGACGTTTGTATAATACGCCCCGGTATGTTCAAGCCACTGTTATAAATGAGGTTCAAAGGTATTATGCGCTAATGAAAAATAAGGGTTAATTGAACAATAATATCATGGCTCTTATAATATTGATAAAAGTTGTAACATCTTGTCCCGGCTAACCCGGGATTCTTTTTTGGTTATTAATGGTTATTGATATTTTTACGCCATAAATACCAGAACTATAAGTCAGCCCTATTAGCAATTAATCGGTACTATGAAAAAAACGTGTCTTATTCTGACAGCACTATTTATTTCCTTTATTGCTTTTTCCCAAACCACGCTGTATGAAGTGTCGGCTTTGAAGTATGCTTCCTTTACGCATGATTCACTTGCAAGAACAAAAACCACCGATAGCGTCAGCATCGATTTCATGATCTGGATGATCAAAGGCAACGGTAAAGTTGTTTTAATGGATGCCGGGCATTTGTATAGCGTTGAAGCAGCCAGAGATTTTGATGTGATCGACGACCTGCGCCCCGATTCAACTTTACAAAAACTCTCTGTTCATACCGAAGAAGTAACCGATATCATCTTAAACTATCAGCATCTCGATCATATCAACAGCATCGACCTGTTTCCCAATGCAAAAATCTGGGTGCAAAAAGAGGATTATGCGTATTTCACTACTGCTGCCTGGCAGAAGGGCGGTGAAAACAGCGAGTTCAACAGGAAAGAAGTAAAAAAACTGATCGATCTCAATACTGCAGGCCGGGTAAACCTGGTAGAGGGATATAACAAAGAGATCATTGAAGGCATCAGGATGTTTCCCGGATCACGCAAACCTGTTCTGCCGCAATACGTATTAATAAAAACCAGCCTCGGTAATATGGCGCTTGGTTCAGATAATGTCTGGATCTATTATAACTCCAACTTTGTAACACCTGCGCCCACTTTCAGTACATTCGATGCTAACGGTTATATAAAAGCCATGCAAAAGATGCGATTGCTGGTGACCGATGAAAACCTCCTGAAGCCTGGTTTTGATTCGGCATTGATGAAATTCCCGGCCATTACGGAAGGGGTTATCAGGTTGAAATAAAATTGAACATATTTATGATATGGAAGAGCCGCCGCAATCAGTGCCGGCTCTTTTTTATTTGCCATAGCGCTATGAATTTAAAAATGATTTCGTACGCATATAAAACCGAGGAAAGCCGTTTCCTGTAAAGGAGGAAAGTAGTATTGCTATAATATTTTTGCTGAAAAACGTATAGCTAAAGTCAAGCCTTCAAATTCAACGACTTGAAGCGTTATAGTGAATAAAATAAAAATTATTCTACTTTTGAATTCAGCTATGTGATTAAATAACGATTTGTAGGTTCAATTTTAATCTTGCCAGGTATGAAGGAAACTTCCGAAATTGATTTGCTTATGGGTATAAGTGAGGGAGACCGGAACGCGTTTCGTGAGTTGTATCAGCGCTATACTCCTGTACTGTACCCGTTTGTGAAAAGCTTATGTAACGACGATGCGTTATGTGAAGATATCGTACAGGAGATCTTTATTAAGATCTGGGATAACCGGGCAAAGGCCACAGACATTAAACAGGTTAAACCATATTTATTTAGATCTGCCAGGAACAGGTTCCTCAACGAATTAAGAAAACAGAAGAACGAACGGACCGTCATTAAAAATCGCCTCTTCAACACAATCGATACCGAAACACCGGAACAGCAACTGACATTTAAAGAAGGCATGCGTTTGGGCGACGAAGCCCTTGCCCGCCTTTCACCCAAAAGAAGGCTCATTGTTGAAATGAGTACCCGCGAAGGGCTGAGCCTCGATGAAATATCGTTAAGAGTGGGCGCTTCAAAAAATGTAGTAAAGAAGTTGCTTTACTCGGGATTGGCCATGATACGAAAGCACGAGATCATAAAGTATTTTAAAGTGATCATTCTGCCAATTTTGACTTTTCCAATCTGGTTTTGATCTGTTAAGTATGTTAACGAGTTGACGAGTTAACTTGTTAACTAGTTAACTCGTCAACTTACTTCTTACCCCGGTCTCCCAAAATTTTCTAAAAAAATCTTTTTTCAGAGGGGTCCCTTTTCCCACCACGCGTGTCTTAACCGCGATATGGACCAACATTCATTTGATGATTTTCTTAAGAAGGTAGCACAACAAACGCATTCTCCTTCAGAATTAGCCCAATTTATTGACTGGCTGAAGGCCCTCCCTGAGGAGCAGGCCGCAGCAGCGTTAGACAGGTATGAACAAGCGTTCGGCGCCGGTAACGTTGTGCATAGCATTGACAGTGAAGCGATCAGGCGGATTGAAGAAGGCATAGAGCACCGGATAGATCATCCGGGTGCTGTTCATCCCGTTTCCCCAAAGCGCACTCCTGTTGCTTTTTACCTGAAAGTGGCTGCCATTTTTGTGGCGGTGCTGTCGATGGTGTCATTTTTCCTTTTTCAAAAAAGAGCTAAGGATATCAACAAAGTACCTGTGGTTCAAAAAACGGAAACCATCGTTCCTGGCAGGAACCAGGCAGTGTTGAAATTAAGCGGGGGCAGGGAGATCCTGCTCGAAGAGATGGCCGATGGGGCTATTACCATGAATGACAAGACCACCGGTTTTGAGAAAAAAAGCGGTTTACTGGTGGCAAAGGGCGATGGAACAATGCCCAATGAGACTGATGAAATTAATATGCTGGAAACCCCAAGGGGTGGGCAGTACCAGTTAGCATTGCCCGATGGCTCAAAGGTATGGTTGAATGCATCGACCCGCCTGTTCTTCCCAACTGCTTTTAAAGCCGGGGAAAGAAAAGTAAAGGTGTTGGGCGAAGCATATTTTGAAGTGAAGTCAGACCCCAAAAATCCTTTTATTGTTGAAACCACTACGGGCGCCCTGTTACGCGTGCTGGGTACCAGTTTCAATGTAAGCGCTTACCAGGATGATGCGCAGGAGGTAACTACACTATTGACAGGCAGTTTGCAGGTTACCCGCAGTCAGTCACAGGCACTGCTGAAGCCTGGGCAACAGGCCATCGTAAATGCAGAAAAAATTGTGGGTGTACAGGAAGCGGAAACCAGCTACGCGGTGGCATGGAAAGAAGGAAATTTTATGTTCAACAGGGAACCGATCAAAGAGGTAATGAATAAGATAGCCCGCTGGTATAATGTAGAAGTAGTATATGAAGGCCCCGTTACCGAAACAAGGTTCTGGGGCACCTTATCGAGGTTTGCCCAGGTAAACGATGTGTTGCAGATGCTGGAAGCAACAGGGCGCGTTCATTTTACCATTGAAGGAAGGAGAATTATTGTCAAAAAATAAAAAACGACGACATCGCTAAAAAAAAGGACCGGTGTGCAGCGAACACGCCGGCCCTGTTAAAAAGTGTTTTTAAATCGAGCGTTTCCTTAACCCAATTAAAAAACTATGTAAAACTATGACATTAAAATCAGGTAAAGCGCCTGTGCCAACCAAAATTAATGGCCTGCCAAAACTACTTATCACGATGAAGCTGCTATTGTTTCTGATGTTTGCCATGCTGCAGGTAAATGCCAATAGCTACGCCCAGAGCGTCTCGCTCAGGGGCAGCAGCATACCCATTGAACGTATTTTTCTGGAGATCAGAAAACAAACCGGACTGGCGGTGATCTGTGAAAGCGCAGTGGTGGAAAACATTAAACCACTTACTGTAAATTTCAACAGATCGCCGGTAACGGAAGTACTGGATTATTGCCTGAAGCAAACGCCGTACACCTATCAGCTGGAGAAAAACAGCATTGTGATCAAAGCCATTCCCCGGCCCGAACGCAAAGCACCCATGTCGAAAGATATTTCAGGCAGGGTTACCGACGAATTGGGTAATCCGCTCCAGGGAGTTAACGTACGGTCGAATAACGACGTTGGAGCCATTACGGCGGCCGATGGAAGTTTTCGCCTCGTGGTACCTGACAATACAACCACCATTTCGTTCAGCATTATCGGGTACCAGCCCAGGACCGTTACACTGGGTTCGCAAACTACGTTGAGCATCATGCTCTTCAAAATGCCCGACAATTTGAACGAGGTAGTGATAGTTGGGTATGGCTCAAAAAGAAAAGCCGACCTCACAGGCGCTGTAGACCGCGTAAGATCGCCACAGATCGAAGACCGGCCTGTAGCCAATGTGATGCAGGCGTTGCAGGGTTTATCGCCCAGTCTGGTTATTCAGCAGCGCAACATGAACCCGAACAACAATTCAATGAACATCAACCTGCGTGGTATCAGCACCTTTGGCAACAACTCACCGTTACTGGTGATTGACGGGGTGATCAGCAATGATGTGAGCGATATGAACAACCTGAACCCAAGTGATATAGAAGAGATCTCCGTATTGAAAGACGCCGGTAGCGCCGCCATTTATGGTTCCCGTTCAGCCAATGGCGTTATCCTTATTTCTACCAAGAAAGGGAAAATAGGCATGAAGCCGGTTGTGACCTTCACCGGAATGGTGGGCTCTCAAAACCCGCAAATTCTGGTAAAACCTATAAAGGGATACCAGAATGCATTGCTGCGCAATGATTCCTACATCAATACAGGTGCCGACCCCATTTACTCTTCAGCGCAAATACGCCAGTTTGCCAAAGGCGACAGCGAGTATGGCCTGAAAAGCATTTTACAGAACGGCCTGCAGCAAAATTATAACCTCAGTATGCAGGGCGGCTCGGCAAATACCAGTTACATGGTGTCGCTGGGTTACTACGATCAGCAAAGTAACTTCAAAGGTCCCGATTATGGCATGAAACGGTACAACCTTCGTTCGAATGTAACCACAACGATTGGCCGGTTAAAACTGAGCACCATACTCTGGTACAACAGAACGGAAGGAAATGCCTACCAGGGCGATGAAGGATTTATAATAGCCGACGCATCGCGTGTGCCGGTATATAATACGTATAAACTGAAAGACAGCAGTGGCCGGTATTATAATAACGATGTGCTTACAGGCGGCAATCCCCTGGCCTCACTGGAGCATGGAGGTTATATAAAAAGTATCAATGATAATTTTCAGGGAAGTTTGAATGGTGAGCTCAGGCTGTTTGAAGGATTAAAAGCAAAAGGTTTGGTAGCGCTGGACGTTCGCCCCGAAAACAGGTTGGTTAGACGGTACTACTGGCCTGTGTACAGTTTGTCGGGCGGCGAAACTCCCGTTAATCAAAATGCTTCGAAGGATTACCACATTGAAGATTTCAGCGCCAACGCCACCCTGCTGAACGTACAGGCCATGCTTGAGTACAACAGGACCTTTTTAAATATCCACAACGTTTCGGCGCTGGCCGGTTTCTCAAATGAATCGTACAGGCAAAAACGCCAGGAATTAAAAAAGCGTTTTGTTGATCCGGTGCTGGGCATTCCTATTGACAACACCCAAATTGACCCAACGAGTTACAATACGGTGGGCGGAACAACCGAAAGAAGTATCTATTCTTATTTCGGAAGAGTAGGGTATGCTTATATGAATAAGTACTATGCAGAGGGAAGCTTCCGTTACGATGGTTCTTCCAAATTCGCCAAAGACAACCGCTGGGGTTTCTTCCCTTCAGTTTCGTTGGGCTGGCGCCTCTCTGAAGAACCTTTCTTTGATTTCTGGAAAAGCAGGTTCGGCGATCTGAAGATTCGTGGTACTTACGGAAAACTGGGTAATCAGAACATTGACGATTATCAAACCTTTACTACCTACGATGTATACATCAACCAATATGGCTTTAACAATGTGGGGGTGCCCGGAACGGGTTATACTTTCGGCAACCCCGAGCTGAAATGGGAAACCACCACCTCCTGGAATATTGGTACAGATGCCACCTTTTTGAAAGGTAATCTCAGAGTAGGGTTCGACATATTCCATAAATTAACCGAAGGTATTCTGTTAACGCCGCAAACGCCGATGGTATTAGGCGGTGCAGTGCCTAAAGCCAACCTGGGCGAAATGAAGAACCAGGGTTGGGAACTCACCCTTAACTATTCGCTGCGTCATGACGACTTCAGCCATTCGTTCGGGCTCAACGTAGCCGATTCATGGAATGAGGTTACCAAATTCGAAGGCAATGAACAGATCAGCAAGGCCGACGAAATTGAACGCATCATTCGGGTAGGCCTGCCTTTGTATAGCTACTATGGCTATAAAACAGATGGCCTTTTCCAGAATGAGGGCGATGTTAAAAATTCTGCGCTCCCCATTGGCTTTTCACCCAAACCCGGCGATGTAAAATATAAAGACCGCAACGGCGACGGTATTATCAACGATAATGACCGCTACGTATTAGGGCATGCGTTCCCACGCCTGACCTTCGGTTTCAATTATACCCTTAACTGGAAAGGACTTGAGTTCAACATGCTTTGGCAGGGTGTTGGAAAACGCGATATGGCCCTGAGAGGGGAGACCATAGAACCCTTTCACGGCGGCTACTCGTTCGTGATGTTCGAGCACCAGCTCGATTACTGGACGCCTGCCAATCCTGACGCACGCTGGCCAAGATTAACCGCACCGGGTACCGCTTCTACCATTAATAATTATGGTAAGGGGTCAGACTTCAACCTGTTTAACGGCGCCTATGCGCGGTTGAAAAATATCCGGCTTGGCTATACGCTGCCAAAAGGCCTCACAACAAGATATGGTGTAAACAAACTCAATGTTTTCGTTACCGGTCAAAACCTGTTAACGATCAGTAAGATCGATTTCGTTGATCCCGAATCAACCGAGTTTGGTAACAACATGAACAGCGCCGGCGCCAACAGCGCACGCAATTATCCACGACTCATATATATAGGAGGAGGTGTACATGTTGAATTTTAAAGCACATCAATTCAAACAAGGAACTATGAAAATGAAGTTTGTTGAAATGGGTCTCGTAACCATACTGTTGATGGGATCGTTGCTTACCGGATGTGTGAAGCTGGATGTAGCGCCTACCAACAAGTTTACCGACGAAACATACTGGACAACGGAAGATAAGGCCAATTCGGTTTTGAGCATGGCCTACCGCCAGATGTACTCGAGCGATTTTTTCATGTTAAATGAAATTTTAAGCGATAACGTTTATAATGGATATGGAACTACCAACGAAAAGGTGATCGCACTCGGCCTGGCCGACGCTTCGAACCCGCGTTTTGCCAATGAATGGCGCGACTGTTATGCCGGTATAAAAACCTGTCATACGTTTTTGGCGAATATCGACAGGGTAACTACCATGAGCGAAGACCTGAAGGCAAAAAGAAAAGGGGAGATCCGTTTCATCCGTGCGTGGCTGTATCTCGAGCTTACCACCTGGTATGGCGATGTTCCCCATTTTACAGAAGATATCACCCTTAACCAGTCGAAAGGAGTTGAGCGTGCATCACAGGCCGGCATCATGGCGTGGATACACCAGGAGCTGGATGAAGCAGCGGCGGTTTTACCCAAACGCGAAGACTATAAAGCGGCGGATAACGGAAGAATTACCAGCGGCGCCGCCATTGCGTTGAACGCCCGCGCTTACCTGTATGAGAGCAACTGGAGTAAAGTTGCGGAATATTGCGATAAGCTTATCAACGGCGCCAGCTATGGTACCTACAGCCTGTTTCCCAACTATGAGCAGTTGTTCTGGGCTCAAAATGAGTTTAACTCAGAGATCATCTTAAGCCTTCAGTACGTACCGGTAAACAGAACCTGGGCCAACCTGGTTGATTTTGCACCAATGTCGGCCGGCGCCCGCCTTTGTTTGGCAGGGCCTACCCAGGAACTGGTGAATACTTACCTGATGAAGAATGGTAAAAAGTGGACGGCTGCCGATCCTGATTATGCCGGCCGCGATCCGCGCATGGGTGCAACTATTGTGTACGATGGTTCTTCCTGGAAGGACAGAAATGGTAATACCTATCCGGTAGTTATTCATCCCGATGGTCCTGTTGATCCCAATAGAGCATCAGATAAGTATACCGGAGCCGGTACCGCGCAAACACCAACAGGTTATTATTACAGAAAGCTCTGCGATCCCGATCCGGCAACGTATACCGGCGGTACCTGGGAGTCGAACCTGAACCTGCCATTGATCCGTTTTGCCGATGTATTGCTGATGTATGCCGAGGCAAAGAACGAGCTGAAGGAAATGAACACTACAGTGTGGGATCAAACGATTAGGAAATTACGCCAGCGGGCAGGCTTCGATAACACCGCCGAAGCAATGGACATGCCCGGTAACGACCAGGCTGTATTGCGCGATGTGATCCGCAATGAACGCCGCGTTGAGCTGGCGCTGGAAGGATTGCGCATCTTCGATATCCGCCGTTGGAAGACCGCGGAGACCGTATTGACAGTGGAGCGGCATGGCGCCAAATTCGATAAAAGCAGTGGCAGCTATGATTATATAAAACTCCCTGCCGGAAGCTTTAACCGCAATCGCGATTACCTGTGGGCGATCCCAAGATCAGAACGTTTATTGAACACAAAACTTTCACAAAACCCCGGTTATTAACCTTCAATCAGCACAAAATGAAAACAAATAAATTATCTATAGCTTTCCTGATCCTGTTATTTGCAGCCTTTACCGGATGCAAAAAGGATGACGACAATTTCAAAGAAGTTAAAGTAACGGAAGTTACCACCCTGTACTCACCCGATGACGAACGTAATGTGTTTTTGCAGCCTACCGGCTCACCCACTTTATATTTCGAGTGGGAGAAAGCGGTAGCTGAAGACAATGGCGTGGTGTATTATGATGTGTTGTTCGCTAAACCGGATGGCGATTTCTCAAATCCTATATTTACCGTTGTGGCCGATAACAACGGTACCAGCACCGGTGCAAGCATTCCCCATAAGCTGTTGAATAAGATCGCCAGACTGGCCGGCATCGCTTCAGGTAAAGATGGTAAACTGAAATGGACGGTAGCCTCTTCACGGGGGTTGACCAGGACCGTTTCAGAAAAAGTACGCACTATTCATATCACCAGAACAAACGGTATCGATGCGCCCGATGCATTGTTCCTCACCGGTGAAGGAACTGAAGGCGGAGCCAACCTGGCCCAGGCCCTCACTGTTAAGGCACTGCCCGACGGAAATGAGTTTGAGATCTATACCAGGCTGGTGGCAGGTAAAAAATATTCTTTTGTTGATTCAAGAACCAACGTAATGCGCACATTCTCTGTAAGCAATGGCGCTACGCTCGTTGAAAACGCAGATGGCGCTACGGTAGCAAAAGATGGTATTTACAAGGTCTTCGTTGATTTTACCAACGCAGCAGTTACCTTTTCTGAGGTCACCAAGCTCGACTTTTGGATGTGTACGCCGCAAAAACGCGAAACGCTTACCTACCAGGGTAAAGGTGTTTGGAGAGTAAATAATATAGTGCCCGACTTTGTAAACGGCGGCTTCCCCGACGATCGTTATTTCTTCTGGATTACCATTGGCGGCAGCGAACAAAAATTAGGAAGTATTAACAAAGATAATCAGCCTCCCGGTACAACCACAGGGTCTTATTTCTTTACGTACTTCAATACAAATACAGACCGATGGGATTACTCTTTCAAGTTCCCTAACAGATCGGTAAGTAAATGCAGCATTGAAGTATCGTTCAGTGCCGATGCTGCCGACTATACCCATGAAATAATTTACTAATGACAATGACCTGACCGTTAAAGCGGATCTTGTGTAAATAGTCAGGTATTCATCAAAAAAATTGCAAATGCGGAAAATTGTATTAATTGCCGGCGCCGGGCTCACGCTTGCGTGCGGTAAGATAAAAGACGTTTACGTCGATAATAGTATAAAATATAATATTGACTGGACGGCTGCAGCAGACAGCAGCAGCACCAGCCTGGTAAATGTATACTGGAATTCAACCAAACATCATTTTAATAACGACAATTTTGGCGCTATAAGCCAGTTCGATTACTGGCCCGAGGCCCATGGCCTCGATGTGTTGACGGATGCTTACAAACGTACCGGCAACGCCATGTATAAAGACCGGATCAATGAATTTTACGAAGGCGTAAAAGCGAAGAATGGCGGCGGCTTCTATAATAATTATTATGACGATATGGGCTGGCATGGCATGGCGCACCTGCGTGCATTTGAAGCAACGGGCGATGCGCGTTATGAAACATCGGCAAAACAGTTATGGGAATGGATAGTTGCCGGCTGGAATGATTTCGATGGGGGAGGAATACCCTGGAATCATGAAAATAATGAGGCCGGTCGCAGTAAAGGAATTCCGTCAAACGGTCCGGCGGCTATAATAGCCGCCCGCAGATGGCAGAAATACGGCGCCTCGGAAGTAGTGAACGGCCACAATAATCTGCAGTGGCTTGAAATGATCTACAACTGGATGAAAGAGCATCGCGTTGTACAACAAAGCGGCCGGGTATTTGAAAAGCTGGATGATACCAAAGGCGATTGGACGTACAATGCGGGCACTTACATGGGCGCAGCGCTGGAGTATTATAACATCACCGGTAACAAAGTGTATTTGAATGATGCTATTAAAACCGCCGACTGGACAACCAGCACGCTGATAAACTCAAATAACAAAGTGTTGAGCGACTGGGCCGAGCAGCAGGACCACGACGTTAACCTGTTCAAAGGGATATTTGTACGTTATCTTACTTTGTTGATCATGCATAAAGACCTGCCTGAATCGAACAGGAAAAGATATGTTTATTTTCTAAAGAACAGTGCGCAGATCCTGTGGACGGAAGGCGCCGTGAAAAGTCCGGTTGTTTTGTTCGGTTACCACTGGTGGCAGGCCCCAACCGAAGGAAAGGTTGCATTGCGCACACAAATAAGCGCATGTACGTTAATGGAAGCGTTGGCGTTACTGAAGAAAGAAGGATATCTCGAATAATGAAATACTTATGGAAACTAAAGAAAGGCCTCCGCTAGTCGGAGGCTTTTTTTTGTGCGCACAGCGGCCCGGGCTGTAAGTTTTGTGATCTGGAAATGGGGAGTGCACAATTATTGCATCATATTATAAAAATGCAAAAACCGTGAATTTCAAAATACTTAACTGGTTTATTATCACCTATCGAAAAACAGTTAACAGTATTGCTTTTCTACCTGCAGTGATTGCCCTTGGTTTTATATTGCTGGCCATAGGTATGCTATTACTGGATTTTTCTGAAGCGGGCAAGGCATTCAAAAGCCGGTTGACCTGGTTTAGCCTTAAAGATGCTTCAACAGCGCGCAGTGTCATTTCTTCAATAGTAGCAGGCGTTATCTCCCTGTCTGTTTTTAGTTTCTCCATGGTAATGATTGTGCTGAACCAGGCAGCCAGCCAGATGAGTAACAGGGTGCTGGACAAACTTATCGGCAATAAGTTTCAACAGTTTATTTTGGGGGTATACATCGGCACCATTGTGTATGCGTTGTTTTTATTAAGTACCATACGCAACACAGACTCAGGAGTCTCCGTTCCGGCACTGAGTACCTACCTGTTGATTCTTTTTACGGTTAGCGATATTTTTCTTTTTATCTACTTTCTGCATTACATAACACAGTCGGTAAGGTATAGCACCATTATTAACGGTATTGCTGTGGAAACCCTTGATGAATTGAAACTTCAATGTACCGGCAATACACCTGCCAGGCCGCATGAACGATTTTCAACAGCGCTCACCGCATCCGTTTCCGGTCTGATGCAGTCTTTCCAGGCTAAGGAGTTGATTGAAACTTGCCAAAAGCATAATATCCGGTTGTCTTTCCAATATCGCGTGGGCACGTTTATACTGAAAGGGTCGGAGTTTGCATCGATAGACGGGTTGGCGGTGCTGGACGATGAACTTAAATCGAAGTTGTGTTCGCTTATTTTAATTGATAAAAGCCGCACTATTGAAAATAATTACTACTATGGCTTTCAAAAGCTGATGGAAGTGGGGATAAAGGCATTAAGTCCGGGCATTAACGATCCCGGCACAGCGATAGTAAGCCTACAGGCGCTGGCTGAATTACTGGCTTACCGGATGCAACACGAGCCGGTAAATATTTTATATGACAGTATGGGGCAGCCAAGAGTGCAAATAAGGGAACTTGATGTTAACCAACTGGTAGAAACATATATTGAACCTATTTGGGATTACGGCAAAGGCGATCGCCTTTTTAGGAAAGAATTACTGCATATTTTGGAGCAGTTGAAGCTTTATGGGGAATATGCCGCAATTACAAGACTGCATCAAAAAACAAGCAGAATAATTACGGAAACCGGGCAGGTGTCATAACGAAAAGAGAGCCCGGCTTTCTGAACTGTTGTCAAAAAGCCGGGCCTGGTGTCCCCGCAGCAACCCGAACTCCGGACCCTCCCGACTAAAAGTCGATAACCATTACTTATCAATACTTTATGACTGAATTAAACCAGTACTTTACAATGTATTACCTCCTATTTTCATTATATTTGTAATATCGTAAAAGTATTCTTATGTACTCAGAAGCCAGAAAGCTACATTTAATTGAAGAAGTTTTAAAAGTAAAAAGTGAAGCAGTCTTAATTGAACTGGAAGCTGTGCTAAAAAAGAACAGTGATACGGAAGTTACTTCGGGTAAAATTATTAACCGTAAGCCCTCTGAATTTGCAGGCAGCATTACTAAAGAAACGGCTCAGGCCATATTATCAGATATACAGCAAAGCCGTAATGAATGGGAAAAAGATTTTTAATAGATTCCAATACGCTTATCGAATATCTGGCCAAAACGTTACCCGCTAATGGGCAGCTTTTCGTTGCTGGCATAATAGACGAAGATTTTAATATTTCATTTGTCAACAAAATAGAAGTGCTTGGTCACCCATCTGCTGGTAAGGAAATTACCGAATTTATTAATCTCGCTAATGTTTTTGAGGTTTCGACTGCTGTCATAGATAAAACCATCGAGATCAGAAGAACCTATAAAACAAAAATTCCCGATGCGCTGATAGCTGCAACAGCTTTAGTATATGATTTGACTTTGATTTCCCGCAACCTGTCGGATTTTATTAAAATACCAGGCATACAAGTTCTTAATCCACATTCAATATAAATATAACTGACAAGGTTACGACCGTAAGGTTGCTGCTTTTATTTCTAAGAAGTAAGAAAGATAAATCCTTCTGGATAAAAGTCGTAGCTAATTCTGCAAAGAAGAATGATATAAATAAAAAGCCTTCAGGTTGTTCCTGAAGGCTTTTAGTGTCCCCGCAGAGACTCGAACTCTGGACCCATTGATTAAGAGTCAATTGCTCTACCAACTGAGCTACGGAGACAAATGCCGGATACTCTAACTGAGCTACGGAGACGAAATCCCTTGTATTTAGCTTTATTCCGGCAACAAAGGATTGCAAAAATAAGGGGTTAATTGTAGTTA
>CBIHPC010000112.1:0-17783 GCA_966211305.1 uncultured Niastella sp. | reverse complement strand
GAATTGTGATTTGAGATTTTTTAAGCATATAAATGATAAAGAAACTCGACATACTCGTATTGCGATCTTTTATCGGTCCGTTTATCGCAACGTTCTTCCTTACCCTGTTTGTGCTCATCTTACAGTTCTTCTGGCTGTGGATCGATGATTTTGTGGGTAAGGGTATTGACGCCTCAACCATGCTGCGCCTGGTTGTTTACCTAAGCGCAACGCTTGTTCCACTGGCCCTGCCGTTAGCCATTCTGTTATCTTCTATCATGACATTCGGTAACCTCGGCGAAACGTTCGAACTGGTGGCCATCAAATCGGCCGGTATCGGGTTATTACGTTTTATGCTGCCCCTCACCGTGGTAGCCATGCTGCTGTCGGGCATGGCCTTCCTGTTTAACAACTATGTTATTCCGGTAGCCAACCTGAAAATGAAGACCCTGCACTATGATCTCGTAAATAAAAAACCGGCCTTCGATCTCAAGGAAGGCGTATTCTATACCAACATTCCCGATTACGCCATCAAGGTGTCGAAAAAAGAAAAAGACTCCATCTTACATAATGTGATCATTTATGAAAGCAATCCCGCCGGCCCGCAGGATAATATAGTTGCCGCCGAAAAAGGCATCATGCGCATTTCTTCCGATCAACGCTTTCTTGAATTCCATTTGTTCAACGGCTGGCGCTATGAAGAACGGGGTAACCGCTATGCCGGCAATACCGAGTTTATCAGGCTTGGCTTCAAGGAATATAAAAAAGTGCTCGACCTGAGTTCGCTGGTGCTTAACCGAACATCTGACAGCGCGTATAAAGACCGTTATGAAATGCTTAGTACCCGGCAGTTGAGCAAAAATGTTGATTCGCTGAGCAAAAGCCTGGCGAAATTCAGTGAACGCGACCGCCGCGAGCTACAGGGCTACCTGAACTTTTCAAAATATCTCGATACCGGTTGGGTTGATGTAAAAGCGCCGCCGGTTAAAAAGGGCGTTTCATTTCTCGATCAGTTGCCCGACAGTTTGAAAATGTCGCCCAACGACATTTCAAAAGCCAGTGTAAAACAGAATGTGATAGATCAAAGTATTTCCTATGCCAATTCTATAAAATCAACCATTGAAGGCCCTTCTTACGATTATGACGGCAAACGGAAGGAATTGCGCCTGACATTGATGACCTACCACGAAAAGATCACCATGTCGATTGCAGTACTGGTATTGTTCCTGATAGGCGCCCCGCTGGGTTCTATCGTACGCAAAGGAGGTATTGGAACACCGGTGGTGTTTGCGGTTATTTTCTTTGTGATCTTCTTCCTGTTGAACAACTTCGGTAAAAAGTTCGTGAAGGAAGATGTATTGCAGCCCGCCGCAGGTATGTGGCTGGCCACTGCCGTACTGATGCCCATAGCCTTTTTTCTAATCATCAAAGCCCTGCACGATTCCCAGTTGTTCAACAAAGAATTTTACTATCGTATATTCAGAATTGTGCGCAGGCTGGTTAAGAAAGATAAAGTAGCGAAGCAACAGCCGCAGGCGGCGTAGTGAGTGCTTCCGCCGTCCATTGCAACCAGGTATTAACAAACAAAGAACCGCAAACCAGGAATGACAACCGGCAGGGAAAATCTTCGCATACAGAAATGGGTGGTAGCGGTGGCGGTGCTGCTGTTCATCATTAAGATGGTGGCGTTCTGGGTAACCCGCTCAGTAGCCATTCTCACCGATGCGCTGGAAAGTACCGTTAATGTAATTGCCGGTTTCATTGGCTTATACAGCTTATACGTAGCCGCCAAACCACGCGATGAAAACCATCCTTACGGTCATGGTAAAGCCGAATTCTTATCGGCCGCAGTGGAAGGCACCCTTATCATTGTGGCCGCCCTGGTCATTATTTACGAAGCCGTTCTGCACTTTATATATCCCCGCGAACTTAAACAGCTCGATCGCGGCATCATACTGGTAGCCAGTACCGCAGTAGTGAATTTTATAGTTGGCTTTATCAGCATCCGTATCGGTAAAAAGAACAACTCCCTTGCACTGGTAGCAAGCGGCAAACACCTGCAAACCGACACCTGGTCTACCCTCGGCATTATCCTCGCCCTGGTGTTGATCAGGCTTACCAGGCTGGCCTGGCTCGATAGTGTAACCGCAATTGTATTTGCATTTATTATCATGTACACCGGTTACCATATTCTTCGGCATTCACTGGCTGGCATCATGGATGAGGCCGATAAAGAACTGCTGCAAAAAATGCTGGCGGTGCTCAACGCCAACCGCCGCCCCAACTGGATAGACCTGCACAATTTGCGGGTGATCAAGTACGGCGGTCAGTACCATATCGACTGCCACCTCACCGTGCCCTGGTACCTGAACGTGGTGGAAGCGCATAAAGAAGTGGAAGAACTGGGCCGGCTTATCAAAAAGGAATTCGGCACCGTGTTCGAACTGTTTGTGCATACCGATGCCTGTCTCGATTTCAGCTGCCCTATATGCACAAAGGAAGATTGCCAGGTTCGCAGGCACTATTTCAGGAAACAGGTAGCGTGGACGCTGGAGAATGTATTAAGGGATAAAAAACATAGTTTATAACAGCGAGTGGGAAGTGGCGAGTAGCCACCACCATCCACTAGCTTATAAAAAACATATATTCGCTTTCCGTTCTCGTTAAACATATTACTCAAATAAACTCATGATTATGCAAGCCTGGAAAGATTACCAGGAGAAGTACAAAGATCGCTTCCTGGATGAATTACTGGAATTGTTACGCATTCCCTCTGTGAGCGCCAACAGCGACCATAAGGACGATATGAGAAAATGTGCGGAAAAAGTTCAACAGCGTTTGCTGGAAGCGGGCGCCGCCACTGCCCGGGTATATGAAACCGCCGGTCACCCGGTAGTGTATGCCGAAAAGATCGTTGATCCTTCCAAACCAACCGTGCTGGTTTACGGCCACTATGATGTACAGCCACCTGATCCGCTGAACCTCTGGCACAGCGGTCCGTTCGAACCTGTGATCAAGGACGGCCGTATTTATGCACGCGGCTCTGCCGATGATAAGGGACAGTTCTACATGCATGTGAAGGCGCTGGAAATTCTTTCCAAAACCAATTCACTTGAAAACAACATCAAATTCCTGATAGAAGGCGAAGAAGAAGTGGGCTCGCCCAACCTCGCCGCTTTCGTGGCCGATCACAAAGACCTGCTGAAATGCGATGTGATCCTTATCAGCGACAGCTCTATGATCAGCATGGAAACACCCAGCATCGATATCGGCGTGCGTGGTTTGGCTTATATACAGGTTGAGGTAACAGGCGCCAACCGCGATCTGCACAGTGGTGTGTACGGCGGCGCTGTAGGCAATCCTATTACGTTGCTGGCGAAAATGATCGCTTCCTGTCACGATGAAAACAATCACATCACCATTCCCGGTTTTTATGACGATGTGGTTGAATCAACACCCGAAGAAAGAAAGTTAATGGCAGCAGCGCCATATGATGAAAACGAATACAGGAACGACCTTGGGGTTAAAGAACTGTGGGGCGAAAAAGGATATACCACCAATGAACGCACCGGTATTCGCCCAACCCTTGAAATAAACGGGATCTGGGGTGGTTATACCGGCGAAGGCGCCAAAACCGTATTGCCGTCAAAAGCATATGCAAAGATCTCGGCCCGCCTGGTGCCTAACCAGTCGAGCGAAAAGATAACGGAAATGTTACTGCAGTATTTCAGGAAGATAACCCCGGCCGGCGTTACGGTAGAAGCGTATAACCTGCATGGTGGTGAACCGTATATGACGCCGATAGATTCTAAAGCCTACAAGGCGGCGGCACAGGCCATTGAAACAACCTTTGGCAAAAAGCCCATTCCCGTACGCGGCGGCGGCAGTATTCCTATTTGCTCTATTCTCGAAAAAGAACTGGGCGTAAAGATCGTGTTCATGGGTTTTGGCCTCGACAGCGATAACCTGCATTCACCAAACGAGAAATTCGACCTGGTAAACTTTTATAAAGGAATTGAGACCATTCCTTACTTCCATAAGTATTTTTCAAGCTAGTGGCTGGTGGTACACTGCGGGTAAGGTTAAATCCGGAACCCGAAATTCTCTTCAGCCAGTGGTACGTAGCGGGTGGCAGGCAGAACAGTTCTGCTCGTCACCCGCAACTTTTTTCCGCGCCCTGTATTTCTCACTCGCCGCTTACTACTCGCCACCAGCCTTTCCCTACTCATCTTTGACTATTCCCCTCCAATTTTTTAACTTTGAACAGACAAGATCAAAGGAGGAAACTATGAGCAGCAACACCGAAAAAAAAGAAAAACTTCGACTGGATAAATACCTGTGGTCAATCCGTTTATTTAAAACACGCTCCCTGGCTGCAACAGCGTGCGATAGCGGAAAGGTAAAGCAGGAAGGCACCGCCGCAAAAGCAGCCAAACAGGTACATGTGGGCGACGAATATGATGTAAGAACGGAAGGACGCCTCTGGCGCATAAAAGTCACTGGTCTTTTGCACAACCGCGTACAATATTCTGAAGCCATAAAATTTTACTCCGATATTACACCTGCCGAAGAACTGGAACGCCTTCAGTTCCAACGGCAGGCATCGAGCTTCCATACCGGTAAACGCCTCAGTAAAGTTGGCCGGCCTACGAAGAAGGAACGCCGTGACCTCGATGAATTTATGGATTAATGCTCGTGAATCGTGAATGGCCTCGCGAAACATGAAACGGCAAACGTGAAAGGGCAAACGTGCAACGTGAAAGGGCCGCGAAATTTGGGATTTATTTACGACATTGCGCCGCCCGAATTTCGAGCCGATTGCCGATTGCCGGCCCTCCTGATGAAAATCAGCCCCATTAACCCTTTAAGTCATTCCCCTTCCCTTCATTACATATTAGTTTTGTGATAGTGTTAGTTATTTCACTATTAAACTATTCTGTATGTATTTGGAAATAAACGGGGAACGACTGATCAGCGATATACAGAAGGATTTCGGCGCAGCTTATCCTTTTCTGAAAATTGAGTTCTTCAGGAACGGTAAAATACGCCGCGACAGATATCCGGTCAATAAACTGATACCGGCAAGCCAGCCGGTAAAAAACGCGTGGCATTATAAACAGGATAATGGCCAGCTTGCCATTACAGACGCCATGACGGTCACCGATTTCGAGAACGCCCTTATGGACCAGTTCGGTCTTTCAGCCCAGGTATTCCGCCGCTCGGGCAACCTCTGGCTCGAAACAACCATTACCGACTACTGGACGCTGAAACAACAAAACGACCATGGCCGCGAAATATCCGTTGGCCATACCCGCATAGACAACCGGGATACTTTTGACTATGAACTGAACCGGGATGCTTAATACAACAGGTTATTGAGCTTCTCGAGGTTCAGGATCTTTATTTTTCCATCTTTTATCTCTATGAGCTTCTCCGATTTAAAGTCACTCAACGTGCGTATCACCGATTCGGTAGCCGTTCCGATGTATTGTGCAAAATCTTCACGCGAGATCTCGATCAGCGCAGGATCCTTTTTTTCTTTATTGAATTTCTGGTGCACATCGATCAGCGCTTTGGCAACCCGCTTGCGCAGCGAATCATAAGCCAGTCGCAACAACCGCTCTTCCTTCTCCTTTACATCGTTGGTTATAAGTTTGATGAACTTGGCGGCAACAGACATATCGTTATATACCGCCTGCAGAAAGCTGTCTTTGGGAATAGCGATCACTTCCGCATTCTCCAACACCTCGGCCGTATCGGTATAAGGCTGGTTTTCGAGCAGGGCCACATGGCCTATATATTCATTGGCGCCGTATAAATTGGTGATGTATTCCTTTCCATCCTCATGGATCTTGAAGGTTTTGATCTTGCCGCTTTTCAGGAAGTACAGGTGGCGCGCATGTTTGCCTTCGGTATACAACACCTGTTTTTTCATATATGATTCACTGCCGTATTTCTCAGGGTCGGGAAATATAAGCCCGGTACCGCTGAGGTCCTGCATCAGTTTGCCGGCTCCCTTCTCGCCCGTTTCGTACTGGCTTTGCAGAATGTTCAGTTTCTTTAACCTGATCTCCACCGCCTTCAGCAATTCGAGGTCATCAAACGGTTTGGTGATATAATCATCGGCGCCCATTTCCATTCCTTTACGAAAATCGGTTCGCTCGGCTTTGGCGGTAAGGAAGATAAACGGAATATTTTCCGTTTCCGGATTTTTTCGCAGCAGGTGCAAAACCCCATAGCCATCGAGCTCAGGCATCATGATATCACAAATGATCAGATCAGGTTTTTCTTTAATAGCCGCTTCCATGCCCTTTTTGCCATTTTCGGCGGTATAGGTCTGGTAACCTGCCAGCGCCAGTATTTCAGCCGTATTTTCCCTGATATCCGTATTATCGTCAATAACAAGTATCCTGCTCATGTTATTTTTAATTAGTGGTTCAATAATGATGGCAAATTAGTATTTTTTTTCGCCTTGATAAGGATCATACCCCCGGATGATGCACATCATTCCGCCCCGGTAAACCCCGTTTTATTTTCGTTGCTTAAAAGCAGAACTATGGCTGAAGCCAGCGTGCACAATCATTTGGTGTGTTTCCATTGCGGCGAAGTATGCCCAACAGTTAACATTACCGCTGAAGATAAACATTTTTGCTGCGAAGGCTGTAAAATGGTGTACCAGTTGTTGAATAAAAGCGGATTATGCGATTATTATTCCCTGAACGACAAGCCGGGCCTGAACCAGCGCATTCCCGTACGGAAAGACAAATTTGCCTTTCTCGAAGATGAGGCCATTCAGCAAAAATTGATCACGTTCAGCAACGACCGGCAAACCCATATCACTTTTTACCTTCCGCAGGTACATTGCAGCTCCTGCCTGTACCTGCTCGAAAACCTGCACCGGTTGCAGCCGGCCGTTATCAGCGCTACCGTAAATTTTACCCGAAAGGAAGTAAGTATCATTTATGATCATAATAAACTCTCCCTGCAAAAACTGGCCGAACTGTTAACCAGTATCGGTTATGAACCATACATTAGTTTACAGAACCTGCAAAACCATAAACCCGGTGTAAAAAGAAGCCTTATTTATCAATTGGGCGTGGCCGGTTTTTGTTTTGCCAATATCATGCTGCTGAGCTTTCCCGAATACCTGGGCCTTGAAGCAGCCGAAATACAATTACAGGGCATCTTTCGCTGGTTGAACGTATTACTGGCATTACCCGTATTCTTTTACAGCGCCTGGCCGTTTTATGAAAGCGGCTGGAAGGGTTTACGGCATAAATTCCTGAATATCGATGCTCCCATTGCGCTTGCCATCATCGTAACATTTTCCCGCAGCCTGTATGAGGTGATAAGCGGAACCGGCGCCGGTTATTTCGATTCCATGACGGGGATCGTATTTTTTATGCTGGCAGGCCGGGTATTGCAGGATAAAACCTATCAGCAATTGTCATTCGAACGCGATTTTACTTCCTACTTCCCCGTAGCGGCCACACTGGTTAAGGATGGGAAAGAAACACCCGTATCATTGCCCGACATAAAAGCCGGCGACACGCTGCTGATCCATAGCAACGAGTTGATACCGGCCGATGGCATCTGCACCCGCGGCAAAGCCTGTATCGATTACAGTTTTGTAACCGGCGAATCGTTACCCGTAAATAAGGAAATGGGTGAAATGGTGTACGCCGGGGGTAAACAAACCGGCAGCGCCATAGAGATACTGGTGATAAAAGAAGTAGCCCAAAGTTATTTAACCCGGTTATGGTCGGCCGATGCATTTAAAAAGAACAATGAGCCTAAAAGCATTTCATTTGTTCACCTGCTGAGCAGGTACTTCACCTACATCTTATTTACCATTGCAGCCTCAGCAGCCGTTTACTGGGCATTTACCGACAGCTCAAAAGTATGGAACGTGATCACTGCGGTTTTGATAGTGGCATGTCCCTGCGCTTTGTTACTGTCGAATACCTTCACCAATGGCAATATTCTGCGCATCCTGGGCCGAAACAAATTGTATATGCGCAACGCCCAGGCCATTGAAGACATGGCCGGCATCACGCATATAGTTTTCGACAAAACAGGCACACTGACAACCACCGCCCAACAGGAGATCGATTATAAGGGACTTACATTGAGCAAACACCAGCAACAGGCAATTGCCAGCCTTGCCGCACAATCGAGCCATCCTTTGAGCAGGGCACTGGTTGCTTATTTCGGAATTATAAAACGCCTTCCCGTTGAAGAGTTTCGTGAAATACCGGGAAAAGGAATAGAAGGTATGGTGGGTGATGACTGGATCTCGCTGGGATCGCATCGGTTCATCATTGGCGCTCCAGGTGCAAAAGAACATTCAAATGAAGTTTATGTTGCCATTGACGATAAGGTATTCGGTCATTTTTCGTTACATAATCACTACCGCGATTCCGCCGCTCCATTGATAAAGACGCTGGTGGCCCGGTACCGGTTATCGGTATTATCGGGCGATAACCCCACCGAACGTGAAAACCTGCAACACATGATGGGCGATGATGCCATCCTGCGGTTCAACCAGCAGCCTGCCGATAAATTACAATACATAAAAAAATTGCAGGAACAGGGTGAACGTGTTATGATGATCGGCGATGGCCTCAACGATGCCGGCGCCTTAAAACAAAGCAATGTGGGCATCGCCCTAACCGACGACTGCAACAACTTTACACCAGCCAGCGATGCCATCATGGAGGCCGGGCAATTAAGCAATCTGTACCGGTTCATTCGCCTGTGCAGGGCCAACAAACAGATAGTGATCGCCAGTTTTATACTTTCCATACTTTACAATATCGTGGGGCTCGGTTTTGCCGTTCAGGGACTGCTATCGCCCATGATTGCCGCCATCCTGATGCCGGCCAGCTCCCTCAGTATTTTGCTGGTAACATTCGGTTCAAGCAATATAGCCGCGAAGTTGTTTCGCTTCTGAATATAAGAAAAACACGCCTTTGCTTTTTTCATAAACATAAAGCCATTCGCCATCAGGCGGATGGCTTTATGATTAAAATCAGTTTCAACGCTGAGTCATATCATTAAACACCTTTCCCTTAGAAAATACTTTTGTAGGGTAGTAAAACAACCGTCTTTATGAGCGCCATAGTCATTCTTCTGATCGCGAGTATTTCAGTAGCCGCCATATTTCTGGCCGCTTTTATCTGGAGCGTACGTAACGGGCAATACGATGATGATTTTTCCCCACCGCGGCGCATTCTTTTCGATAACAAACCTTCTGCTTCCAATAACAACGAATAAAAGTAACCAACTAACCAATTTCAAATAAGAATATACCTATATGCAAGTAGAGCAATTCCATTATGACAACAAGATCGTTAAACAGTTCGCCTACGCCACGGCGCTCTGGGGTATTGTGGGTATGATAGCCGGTTTATGGGCAGCCATTCAGCTCTATGCACCCGGCGCCGCCCTGAACTTTGCACCAACCACCTTTGGCCGCTTACGCCCCCTGCATACCAATGCCGTGATCTTTGCCTTCGTAGGCAACTGTATTTTCACCGGTGTTTATTATTCACTGCAACGCCTTTGTAAAGCGCGTATGTACAGTGATAAATTAAGCAAACTGCACTTCTGGGGCTGGCAGGGTATCATCGTAGCCGCCGCACTTACCCTGCTTCTCGGTTACACTACAGGTAAAGAATATGCCGAGCTTGAATGGCCAATCGATATTGCCATCACGCTGGTGTGGGTGGTGTTCGGTATCAACATGTTTGGCACCATTATTAAAAGAAGAGAACGGCACCTGTACGTAGCAATCTGGTTCTATATAGCTACCTGGGTAACCGTAGCGCTGCTGCATATAGTAAACTCTGTTGAAATACCCGTTTCACTCTTTAAAAGCTATAGCTGGTATGCCGGTGTACAGGATGCACTGGTGCAATGGTGGTATGGCCACAATGCCGTGGCTTTCTTTCTCACCACGCCCATCCTTGGTTTGATGTATTATTTCCTGCCAAAAGCAGCCAACAGGCCGGTATATTCTTACCGCCTTTCCATCATCCACTTCTGGGCGCTGATCTTTATTTATATCTGGGCCGGTCCGCACCACCTGTTGTACACCGCCCTGCCCGACTGGGCGCAATCGCTGGGTACCGTTTTTTCCATTATGCTGCTGGCTCCAAGTTGGGGAGGTATGCTGAACGGACTGTTCACCCTGCGCGGCGCCTGGGATAAAGTACGCGAAGAACCCGTGTTGAAATTCTTTGTGGTTGCCGTTACCTGTTATGGTATGGCCACTTTTGAAGGCCCCATGATGTCGCTGAAGAATGTAAATGCCATTTCACACTTTACCGACTGGACAATCGCACACGTGCACATCGGCGGTTTGGGTTGGAACGGTTTTATGGCCTTCGGTATGTTGTACTGGCTGATACCAAGAATGTGGGGCACACCGCTGTATTCGAAAAAACTGGCCACCAACCACTTCTGGCTGGGCACCATAGGAATTGTGATCTATGCCATTCCGTTATACTGGGCCGGCTTTACCCAGGCGCAAATGTGGAAGACATTTACCGAAGAAGGCCAGTTGAAATTCCAGTTCCTTGAAACAGTAACGCACATTATTCCCATGTACGTTACCCGCAGCATTGGCGGTTCGTTATACCTGATCGGCGCATTCCTGATGGTATACAACCTGTATAAAACAATTAAAAATGGCCGGTTCATAGCCAATGAAGCTGCCGAAGCGGCGCCGCTTGAAAAACATACCAGCCATGCAAAAGAGTACTGGCATCGCTGGATAGAGAAAAAGCCAATGACCATGCTGGTGTTAAGTTTGATAGTAGTTGCCATTGGCGGCGCTATTGAAATGATACCCACCTTCCTGGTAAAAAGCAATGTACCAACCATTGCCAGCGTACGGCCATATACACCGCTTGAACTGCAGGGCCGCGATATTTATGTTCGTGAAGGATGTTATACCTGTCACTCCCAAATGATCCGCCCCTTCCGTGATGAGGTGGCCCGCTATGGCGAATACTCAAAAGCCGGCGAATTCGTATACGACCATCCGTTCCAGTGGGGTTCAAAAAGAACGGGGCCCGATCTGGCGCGTGAAGGCGGCAAATACCCCGACAGCTGGCATTATAACCACATGATGGACCCGCGTATTATGTCGCCCGGCTCTATTATGCCGGCCTACGGATGGCTGCTCGATAATAAGATCGATACCGCATCGACACCGGCAAAGATCAGGGCTATGCAAAAACTCGGAGTGCCTTATCCCGCAGGGTTCGATAAAATCGCCAATAAAGACCTGATGACACAGGCCAATGGTATCAGGATCAACCTGAAGATGGATAAAATAGAAACGCCCAAAGATGCAGAGATCGTAGCGCTGATCGCCTACCTGCAACGCCTTGGAAAAGATATTAAAGCAACCGCTAAACAATAAATACCATGAAGTTTATACATTATTTAGAAAAGATAACCGGTGTAAGTATCTATCCGCTGATCTCTTTCACCATTTTCGGTTTGTTCTTCCTGGTAGTGCTTATATGGGTGATAAAAACCGACAAGCAAAAAATATATGATGTAAGCCGCATTCCTTTAGACTAAAAACAGACGCCCGTTAACTCGTCAACTCATCAACTTGTTAACCCGTCAACTTAAAATATAAATATATGTCCGGTATTTATTGGTATAAAAAACTAAACAACAAAGCATACAGATCCATCCTGACAGGTGCTGTCCTTTTATGCGCTGCCCCTGCTGCCCTGGCGGCAGGCGGCGGACAGCCCGCAAAGGAATCGTCGATGTACGATCCGTTTGTAATAACAATGATCATCATTATGCTCATTCTGTTGCTGGCCATCGGTTTGCTGGCGAATGTGGTAATGGGCGCCGCCAGTTATTATTACCAGAAAGAAAAAGAACGAGAACAGCAAAAGTCAGGCGCTTCTGCCGCTGCAGCAGTAACTACTGCTTTATTGTTACTGTTTGCCGCACCGGTATTTGCACAGGGCGGCAATGCTGCGACAGACGTAGCCGCCACCGTTCAAACAACCAGTTCTTTTGGCGGTTTATCACCTACGGCTTTTTACTTTATCGTTGGGGTCATTGGCATCGAGCTGCTGGTGGTGTTCATGCTGCTTTATCAATTGCGCGTGTTCCTGGCAAAAGAGAAATTACAACAGGACCTGGCTGCACAGGTAATAAAAAAACCACGTGTGAGCCTTTGGGATAAAATGAACAAATTAAAACCCATCGAGCAGGAAGCACAGATCGACCTGGGTCATGATTACGATGGCATCAGGGAGCTTGATAACCGGTTACCGCCATGGTGGTTGTATGGCTTTTATGTTTCCATCATTTTCGCGGTTGTGTATGTATGGCGTTTCCATGTTTCGCATACTGCGCCTTCGAGCACAGAAGAACTGCAAATAGCCATGGTAAAAGCTGAAGAGCAAAAAGCATTATACCTGAAAAAATCGGCCAATAACGTAGATGAGAATACGGTGAAGGTATTAACAGATGCTGCTGAAATAGCCGGCGGTGAAAAAGTGTTCATCCAGAACTGCGCCGCCTGTCACGGCAAGGCAGGTGAAGGCAGCGTAGGCCCTAACTTAACCGATGATTACTGGTTACACGGTGGCAGCGTAAAAGATGTTTTCAAATCCATCAAATACGGCTGGCCCGAAAAAGGCATGCGCAGCTGGAAAGACGATCTGTCGCCCATGCAAATAGCCCAGGTTTCCAGTTATATAAAATCGATACATGGTACCAACCCGCCCAATGCAAAAGCGCAGCAGGGTGAATTATATAAAGAAGAAGGCCCGGGTAATACGAACCAAACAGATTCATTGAACAATAAGGTAGCATCGGCTACCGGTAAATAAACCAGCAGGTGCAAACTGAAACAAACATACCGCCCGTATCAACAGAGGTGAACGACTCGTTCCGCGACCGGATAGCTACGATAGACGAATCAGGCAAACGGAAATGGATCTTTGCGCAGAAACCAAAGGGAAAATGGTATTCAGCCCGCACTTATATCAGCTGGTTCTTTTTTATCGTGTTCTTTTCGCTCCCTTTTATTTATGTGCATGGCCGGCCATTATTTCTTTTTGATGTAACGCAGGCCAAATTCATCATATTCGGTAAAGTATTCTGGCCCCAGGATTTTTTCATCTTCGGTTTGGCCATGATCACCTTCATTGTTTTCGTTGTTTTGTTCACAGCAGCCTTTGGCCGTTTGTTCTGCGGCTGGGTTTGTCCGCAAACCATATTCATGGAAATGTTCTTTCGAAAAATTGAATATTTCATTGAGGGAAATGCCGCAGAACAACGGCTACTGGCTAAAGCGCCATGGACCGGAAACAAAATATTTAAAAAGACCAGCAAACATCTCATCTTCTTTTTCTTCTCATTTATAATCGCCAACTTTTTTCTGGCCTATATAATCGGAGTAAAAGAACTGGGCAAAATAATTACAGAACCCGTGCACCAACATGTTGGTGGATTGCTCTCCATCCTCCTGTTCTCGGGCGTATTTTATGCGGTGTATGCCTTTTTCCGCGAACAAGCTTGTACTGTTGTATGTCCATACGGCCGCTTACAGGGTGTATTGTTAGACCGCAATTCCATGATCGTTGCCTATGATCATAAACGGGGTGAACCACGGGGCAAATTCACCAAAAAAGCAGGCAGCGATCATGGTGATTGCATTGACTGTATGCAATGCGTTAAGGTTTGTCCAACCGGTATCGACATTCGCAATGGCACGCAACTGGAATGTGTTGGCTGCACAGCCTGCATAGATGCCTGCGACGCTATTATGGAAAAGATCAACAAGCCGTTGGGACTGATCAGCTATGCTTCGGAGAACGGCATCGAGAACCGCGAACCGCTGAAATATACCGGCCGCATGAAATTATATACGGTATTGCTCAGCATCTTACTGATCATTCTCGGTTTCCTGTTGTTCACCCGTAAAGATGTTGACGCTACCATTATCCGAACACCGGGCATGTTGTACCAGCAAAGAGGTACAGATAGCATTTCAAACCTGTACAATATCAGGATAGCCAACAAAACCATCGATAAGATACCGCTGAAGTTAAAACTGGAAGGTGTAAGCGGGAACATTGAGATCATTGGCGGGCAACATGTCATAACGGTAAAAGAAGAAGGACAGGGAGCAGGCACCTTCTTCGTGATACTACCGGCCAACGTCATTCATCAACGGAAACTGCCCATTCGAATAGGATTGTATAACGGGAATGAGCGGGTTGATGAGATCAGCACGAACTTTTTGGGACCGGTGGCCGAGTGAGGATTGAATCGTGAAGGGTGAATCGATAGTCGTGAAACGGCAAACGTGAAAGGGCTCGCGAAATTTTGAAATATTTAGCCGATTGCCGATTGCCAAACAACAAACAAAATATCATTACAATTACAAAAGACAATTACATCTCAAAATAACTTATTATGACATTCAACTGGGGACATAAACTCACACTCGGCTTTCTGGCCTTTGCCGGAATGATCGTTTACATGGTGGTTCAAAGTATAAACACGCGTTACGACCTGGTATCTAAGGAGTATTACAAGGACGAACTGCAATACCAGCAGGTGATAGATGGTACCAGCCGCGCCAACCAGCTTGGCAGCCGCACCACAGTTACGCAACAAAATGAAACGCTGATTATTCAGCTTCCTGCCGAAATGCAACAAAAAGCTATTACAGGTTCACTATGGTTCTATAGCGCCGACGATTCAAAAAAAGATAAAAAAATAGCGTTACAGGTAAACGATAATGCGGTTCAAAACATCGATAGCCGCCAGTTCGTTGCCGGAAACTATACCGCCAAGATCAGGTGGGAAAGCAATGGAACAAGCTATTACAGTGAAATACCGGTTACTATTCAATAAAGAAACAACGACCTCATTATGTGGCAGGCAGCAATAGCAGGCATCTTATTGGGACTGGTCAGCAGTTTTCACTGCGTAGGCATGTGCGGCCCCCTGGCGCTGGCATTACCCGTGCATCATTTACAAAGAATGCAGCAGGCGCTGGCCATATTGTTGTATAATGCCGGAAGAGTGATCACGTATTCTTTGATGGGCGCCCTGTTCGGGTGGCTGGGCCGCGGAATTTACATCGCCGGTTTTCAGCAATGGTTTTCTATTACGATGGGAATTATAATACTGGCGTTCGCTTTTCTTTTCTATTTTCTGAACCGTTCATTCAGTCCGGCCTGGTTGCGCGCTTTTCATAACGGCATACAACACCTTATGGGTAAGTTATTGCAGGCGCCCCGTTTGCATAATTACCTGCTGCTTGGAATGGCCAACGGCCTGTTGCCTTGCGGAATGGTTTACCTCGCCATAGCCGGCGCCTTAAGCACATCGGGGATCGATGAAAGCGCATTGTTTATGTCGGCCTTTGGGTTAGGCACGTTACCCGCCATGTTATTGCTGTCATTCTTTGGCGTTCATATAAAGGTATCATTACGCCGGCAGATCAAAAAGGCGGTGCCCATCATCGTTGCCGGCATGGCGGTGCTGCTTATCTTACGCGGTATGAACCTCGGTATCCCTTTCGTTAGCCCCGTACTGGCTGATGCACCGCAGCCGGTCATCTCCTGCCATTAAGGCTTTCTTTTATCCACATCCTGGTATCCCCACTCTTCATCTTCTTTTAGTTCGGCACCGGTATATTTTCCGTATTTCATAATAGTGATAGCCATCCATACTACTAAAAACGGCGAAAGGGCAAATAACAAAGTGGTGAGGTTATCCGAAGCGCCGGTGTGCAACAGGTTGGTATAAATTACCAGGTAAACGGTAACGAAAGTTGTAACGAATGCAGGATTTCGTAACATACTCGGAATTTTATGTTATTAAGTTACGAAAATTACCCCTAAATCTATGCTAAAGAAGGGAGATCGATGGTGATGGTGGTACCCTCGCCGATAGCGCTTTGCAGGCTGATGGCGCCCTGCAGCAGCTCAACATACCCTTTAACAATGTGCAGTCCCAAACCGGTGCCCTGGATATTGATGGCATTTTTCCCGCGGTAAAAACTGGAGAACAAATGCTGCTGGTCTTCTTCTGCAATACCAATACCCCTGTCTTTTACCGAAATAACCAGCTGGTTGTTGAGATTGCGGGCCGAAAGGTCTATAATGCCTTCCTCGGGCGAGAACTTCACGGCATTGCTCAACAGGTTAATAAGAATGTTCTTCAATAATTTTTTATCGGTCGTGAACCTGGTATCGCCATGCAGTTCAACCAGGATCTGCTGACCGGGTTTGGCAATAGCCTTCATTTCCTCAGCGGCGTCATCGAGGAATTCCTTTATCTCTACCGGTTCCGGTTTTGCCTGTAATTTTCCCTCTTCGAGTTTACCCAGCGACAACAGGTCTTCCAGCAGGTCGTTCAAATGTTTTACTGAATCTTTTATGCGCCTGATATGCCGTTCCCGTTTATCCTGGTCTTCCGTATTCACATACTTCGATAACAGGGCGGCAGACGACAACACGGTGCTTAACGGCGTTCTGAACTCGTGCGAGGCCGTTGACACGAACCGCGATTTGATCTCATTCAATTCCTTTTCCTTGTTCAATGCATCGTGCAGGTCCTGTTGCGATTTTTCCAGTTCCTGTAACGCTTCTTTCAGAATGAGCGTTCTTTCTTCAACTTTATTCTCCAGCTCGGCATTTAATTTCCGGATATCGGCAGATACTTTTTCCAGTTGTTCTTTTTGTTCTATCAGCCGGCGCTCGCTTTCCTTGCGCTGGGTAATATCAACCACAAATGCGATCACGTAGAATTCGCCTTTCTGTTTATAAAAACTCAGGCTCACTTCTACGGGCAGGTCGGTGCCGTCTTTCATGCGGGCAAACAGGTCGCGGCCATGGCCCATAGATCGGTTGGAAGGCGCCTTATAAAATCCTTCGCGGTACTTGTGGTGGTTAGGTTTGAAACGGCCCGGTATCAATACTTCAATTGACTTACTCTGCAATTCATCTTTTTTATAACCAAACATGGTCAACGCCGCGGGGTTGATCAAAACGATCTCGCCCCGCTGGTTGGTAAGAATGATGCCTTCCGTGGCATGTTCGAATAATGCGGTCACCTGCTGTTTATCAGACTCAATGGAGCCGTATAGCTTTTTCACATACAATACCGAGATCATGGTGAGCAACGCAATGATGCCCGAAAACAAATGCTGCATGATCACCTGTTGCCGGCTCATGTCGTCGTGGGGATAGAAGCCTGAAACAACGATGAGGCCCAGGGATACAACGCCGAATATTTTGGTATAAAGGTCCTTTTGTAAAAAGACGGTAAGCAAAATGGCCGTAATAAGGCCCCCGTCCAAAAAACTGAACTGGGGATACAGGTATTGCAGCACGGCTGTGCTCACCGTCACAACCGAACAGAACAATATAACATTGAAAGGTTTCTCTTTAAACATGGCTGAAATGAAATCAGTAACAAATTACTGATATTGCTGCAATATAGGACAATGCCCGCTGCCTTAAAATTCAGACCGTATTATTCTTCTATTCAATATTATCTTTGCATTATGCGTATTGATATAATCACCGTTTTACCCGAGCTGCTCGAAAGCCCTTTTTCACACTCTATCATGAAAAGAGCCCGCGACAAAGGGTTGCTGCAGGTGCATGTGCACCATTTGCGCCAATGGGCGGTTAATGAATACGGGCAGGTTGATGATTACCAGTACGGGGGCGGCGCCGGGATGGTGATGATGTGCGAACCGCTGGCCAATGCCATTGAAACGCTGTCGAAAGACC
>CBIHPC010000111.1:0-17789 GCA_966211305.1 uncultured Niastella sp. | reverse complement strand
CCGGAGGGGAGGCTGCACTAATCAAATACCATTAACCATTAAACCTTATCCTATGAAAATTCAAATATAGTATGAAAATCTCAAAGTATAGGGCGTGTTTAGCTGGTATTTTTACTATTAATTATGAATAATTGATTAAAGTCAACACGAAAATAAATCAAATTTAAGTCCCTTTTTATTATCTGAATAACAAACGCAACCGTTTGCGTTAATATATTATTTAATTACATACTTATTTTTTATCAGGTAACCGTCCATTTTTTCGGCCTCTTTCAATCTACAATACATTCTTTTACAATACATGTAAAGTATTTTGTTTCAGAAACCTTAAGCATTTACATCTTTATGCATTTGAGCATATTGAATATATAACATCGGTCATACACTTCGTAACGGTCATTACCGGTAGCCATGCTACCCAATCAAATTGATTTTTTTTATAATAACCTCCGGTCCCCCTTCTACCAGCTCGACTTAAATCCCTTCCGGTACTCATCAAATGGCACTTTACCAAATTTGCCTTCGCCGAAGTATCTGGCTAAAAGCTCAAATTCATTGGGGGCCAGAAAACCGGGAATTGCCTGCGGTTCGCCATCGGCAGGAATGAAAACGGTGGTGGGATAACTCAATTCGCCATTGGTAAGATAAATTGCAAAATCATGGGTTTTATGACGTGTATTGAAGTTATAGGTCCTGCCATTCCAGGTAATTGATTTACGGCCTTCGGCATCAAACTTAACCGGGTAAAATTTTTGCTGCACATAACTGGCAACGTTTTTATTGCCATAGGTTTTCCTGTCCATTACCTTACACCAGCTGCACCAGTCGGTATACAGATCGATCAACACGGGGCGCTTTTCGTTTTTGAGCGAGGCAGCTGCTTCGTCGAGGCTCATCCACTTCATTTTTTCAGCAGGGGCGCTTCGCTCCTTCTTCATCCAGTTCCCTTTATGTGCGTTTACCGCAGGTTTTTCGCCGCATGAAAAAACAACCACCCAGCAAAACAAAAGACACATTTTCAATGTTTGCATCTGTATTTTTGTTTAATAACCTAAAATTAAGTCATTTCCATGCACAAAATCGTGTTGGCCATTACCGGCGCCAGTGGCAGTATTTATGCCCGGTTACTGATTGAAAAGTTGCTGACCATTAAACAACAATGGCAGGATGTTGGCGTGGTTATGACCGATAACGCCAAACAGGTTTGGGAAACCGAACTGGGCAATACCGATTACACCCGGTACCCGGTTACATTTTATTCAACCAAAGATTTCACCGCGCCTTTCGCCTCCGGTTCGGGCCGTTACAATACCATGATCATTGCCCCCTGCTCTATGGGCACCCTTGGCCGCATTGCCACCGGAGTTTCAAGCGACCTTATTTCCCGCGCCGCCGATGTGGTGCTGAAAGAACGCCGTAAATTGATTTGCGTTGTGCGCGATACACCTTACAACCTGGTGCATATCCGCAACATGGAAACGGTTACCCTGGCCGGTGGAATAATTTGCCCCGCCACCCCCTCCTTCTACAGCCGCCCAACCACTATTGAAGAAGCAGTTGCCACTGTTACCGACCGCGTGCTTGACCTCGCAGGGCTCGACATCAGTACCTACCGTTGGGGAAATGAGAAATGAGAAATTAAGAATTAGAAATTAAAATGTAAGAAGTCCCGGCGAACGTTCGATAATTGATATTCACCTGAAATCATACGAAAACGTACCGTTTTCATATCAAAATGGTATAAAATCATATGAAAACATATCATTTTCATATTGTAGCGCACTGTTTTCATATGAAAATGATACCTGATCATATGAAAATGATACTTTATCATATGAAAACACCTCATTTTCATATGAAAATGATACTTTATCATATGAAAACACCTCATTTTCATATGAAAATGATACTTTATCATATAAAAACACCTCATTTTCATATGAAAATGGCACAGAATCATATGAAAATGCACCTTTTTCATATGAAAATCCTAAAAAACAAAACCCCGAGTTCGTCGGGGTTGCTGAATAATTTATTATGGCTCAGGGAATTCTATCGCAGATCGATCACCTCTACGCCGGGATATTTGTTCTTATCGAACACAAACAGGTTATCGGGCAGGTTGACCGAGCCGTTCATGGTATTGATGGTATACACCATTACGTTGCCTGCTTTATCGAGTACGCGGGTACTGTACAGGGTTTTGTTCTGTTTGTCAATCAGCAGATATACTTTGTGAAATGGTTTGGTTTTATCAACCGGGGTCATTTCAATTTCCTGCACCCTTTTCCTGCCTACTACTTTATCGCCATTCAGCTTGTACAGGAAATCCTTATCGTAAAAGTTAGAGAAGATCTTTTGCGGAGTTATGGTATTGGCCGAATTATCGGGTTTGGTGATAGTTACCTCGTTGGCCGATTTATCGTACGTCCAGATATTGGTGCCGTCGCAAAAAACCTCCTGGCTGGCTCCGGAAAAACTTACCCGGTAGCGGGGTCCTTTGAGTGAAGCGGTACCTTTTTTAGTTCCCAGCACATTGCCTTTATTGTCTTCACTTTTAAAGGTGAAGCTGGCCTGTACAGCTTTAAAGGTCTTGAACTTCGCGCTTACTGCATCCAGTACTTTTTTGGCGGCGGGGTCGCTTTGTTGGGCAAAACTTAGGGTAGCTATAAAATATGTAGAAATTAATACAATTAGGCTTTTCATTATATGAATGCTTTTGTAAAGGCCGCAAAGATATTGGTTATAACCTTTAGCGGCAATTATAAGACGTGAAATGTTAATGGGGGTTGTATTTTAAAATCACATTAACAAAGTTCTAACTTCTTAAATTATATCGGCCAGCAGCTGATCCAGATCGGCCTCAGTTTTTATAAGCACATCCCGTGCCTTGCTTCCCTGACTGGGCCCTACGATACCGGCGGCTTCCAACTGGTCCATCAACCGGCCTGCCCGGTTGTAACCCAGTTTCATTCTCCGTTGTAACAACGAAGTTGAGCCCATCTGGCTGCTCACGATCATGCGGGCAGCGCTTTCGAACAGGGTATCGCGGTCATCGAGGTCGAGTTCCTTGCCTTCGAACTGCTTTTCATCAACATATTCGGGCAGGAAGAATGCCTGGGGATAGCCTTCCTGGGTGCCGATGCATTCGCAAATGCTGTCTACTTCGGGGGTATCAACAAAGGCGCACTGCAGGCGGGTGATCTCACCATTATAGGAAATAAGCATGTCGCCTTTACCGATCAGCTGCTCGGCGCCGCCGGCATCGAGAATGGTACGGGAGTCGATCTTTGAAGATACTTTGAAGGCAATACGTACCGGGAAGTTGGCTTTGATGGTACCGGTAATAATATTCACCGATGGACGCTGGGTGGCGATGATCAAATGGATGCCTACCGCACGCGCAAGCTGCGCCAACCGGGCAATCGGCATTTCCACTTCCTTGCCGGCCGTCATAATAAGGTCGGCAAACTCATCCACAACAAGCACAATGAATGGCAGGAACTGATGCCCTTTCTGCGGGTTGAGCTTCCGTTTTATGAATTTCTCGTTGTATTCGCGAATATTACGGGCGCCGGCTTCCTTCAGCAGGTCGTACCGGTTGTCCATCTCAATACACAGGGCGTTCAGGGTATGGATCACCTTTTTGGTGTCGGTGATGATCGCCTCTTCCTCGCCCGGTAATTTGGCCAGAAAATGCGTTTCAATATTGCGATACAGGCTCAGCTCCACCTTTTTGGGGTCAACCAGTACCAGCTTTAATTGCGACGGATGCTTTTTATACAGCAGCGACACCAGGATGGCGTTCAAACCAACCGATTTACCCTGACCGGTTGCGCCGGCCATCAACAGGTGCGGCATGGTGGTAAGGTCAACAATGAAGTTCTCGTTATCGATCTTTTTACCTATGGCCACCGGCAGGCTGAAACTGTTGTTCTGGAACTTCTCCGATGACAGCATACTGCGCATACTTACCACCGTCTTTTTCACATTGGGCACCTCAATACCTACCGTACCCTTACCCGGAATAGGGGCAATGATCCGGATACCAAGGGCAGCCAGGCTCAACGCGATATCGTCTTCCAGGTTTTTGATCCGCGAAATGCGCACCCCCGCAGCCGGCACTATTTCGTACAGCGTTACGGTTGGGCCCACGGTGGCACTGATCTTTTGAATATCGATATCGTAGTTCTTCAGCGTGTTGATGATCTGGTTCTTGTTGGTTTCCAGTTCGGCAGGGTCCTGAATGATGCGTTCGCTGCCATGCAGCTCGAGCAGATCGAGCCCGGGAAACTTATAATTGCGCAGCTCGAGCGACGGATCGTATGGTTCCTGGTTTATTACCGGTTTTGCTTCAGGCTTATCTTCCTCGGCCGGTACATCCACCGGCTCATTTACTTCGGGATATGATTTTATCTCCAACTCGAGGTCAGGCGCCGTTTTGTTGGTTTTATTTTTTCCGGTAACGGGAGGCGTTTCAACCTGCAGCGGAATTTCAGGCGTTTCGGGTTTTTCCACCTCCTCTTCTACATCTTCTTCCACTTCTTCGGAGTGTTCTTCAACCGGTTCGTCTTTTTCTACCAGTTGCAGGTCTGTTTCACCTTCTTCATCCGGATCTTTAGGTCCTTTTTTCAGCATGCCCATACCATCTTTGAGCTTATTTCCGGTTTCTTTAGCCACTTCGGGCTTTAAAACTTCTTTGGCAACCACCAATGTTGCTCCTTCCATCGCGGTTACAGGCTCCGGTGTTTTTGTTTTACCCAACGAAGGCGCTTTGAACACGGGGTTAAAGCGCCAGATTATGTACGCCAGTGCGGCCACAAGCAGTAATGCCGCCGTACCAACGCTGCCTATCATTCGCACCAGCCAGTTGCTGCACATATCACCTACTGCCCCACCCCATGCAAATGCGCTGCCGCGGAAAACAAAGGCAAATACCACACTGAAAAACAACAGGCTTACTATTACGTAGCGCACGTTGCGCCACAGAGAGAATACTCTGGAAGCGAGCAATGCATTAACGCCTATTACGAAGAAGAGGCTGCAGAACATAAAGGAGGCTGCGCCAAACCCTTTATAAAAGAACAAATGTGAAATATATGCGCCGAGGTTTCCCAGCAGGTTGGTAGTTTTCACCTCCTCACCGGGTAATAAAATAGCAGCTCCCCTGAACACTTTGTCCTGGTCTTCGCGCCAGGTGAACAGGTAAGATGCAAAGGCAATAAATAAGAACAGGCTGAATAATAAAGCGAAAGCACCGGCTATCTTATGAGTACGTTCGTCCTTAACCAATTGTTTCACGGTAACCTGAACTTCTTTTTCAGGTTTAAACCTTTCCGGATTTGCTGGCTTTTTCTTTTCTGCTTTGTCTGCTTTTAAGCGGTTGGCCATGGTCGCAAAGATAAGTAGTTTAGGGTATAAGGGAGAAGGTTGACAGTTGAAGGTGGGGCCGTTATTCTATATGTTAACTTTTTGTTGGGCAGGAAGTAGTTGCCGGTTACCGGGTACCGGTTTCCGGGCCTTACAATCGGGATCGCTCATTTCTTTCGCTGCACCCTGTAACCTGCAACCTGAAACTTGTAATCTGTACATTAAACGGTTTCCCTTATTTGTCGTAATTTTCACCTTCGAAACTAACTCTCCCCTGTGCAACACCGGGACAAAATATGACCAGTATAAGCCATCCTCGATTTGTATCCGCTAACGCTCCTCGCCATCATCCTTTTTACAAGGTCATCAAACATACATTTTTTTATATCCTGCTTTTGGGTTTGGCCGGTAATAGTTATGCACAATGGGCCGATTCGAATATCGTGGATGTAGCGGCTATCCGCTATCAAAAAGCCATTGGCAAACATTCCCTGTTTACTGCACAACCCAAACAGCAGATACCCGATGCGGATATTTTTAACCTGCCCTATAAGCAGAATCCCGGCAACTACCTGCCGCACGATTTGCCGGGCAAACTGATCGAACGGGATTGTTTTTTACAATTCATGCTGAAGAATACTGCCGATACTGCCATTACCGTATGCTTTATTCCCGGTTCGTTTTGCCGCCAGGTAACCCTGTTCAAAGCCAATCCCGACAATATAGCCGGCACTTTTGCGCGCATGCCCGACAGCCTTACTACCGATGAACGGTATGACGGCGTTAAACAGATCACTGTGCAACCGCATGAAACGGCCACCTATTTTTGCCGGTTCAACTTTGTGCGCACGAATATAAATTCCCTTATTCCCCGCATTATCAGGCACGATTACCTTGAGCAATGGGGTATGACGCAACGCAACCGCGATTCGTTGCTCGATGTGTTCACTTATACGGTATCGGGTGTATTGCTGTTCATGATCTTTTATTCGCTGGCCGTTTATATCCAGAGCCGTAACAAGGAATTCATTTTTTATGCGGGCTACACTTTCCTTACATGTTCGCTGTTGTTCCTGAAATCATACCTCAACTACAGCGCTACTCCCTTTAACTATTTTTATGAGGAATATCTCGATTTCATGATCATGACGGGCAGCGTGGTGCTGTACCAGATCTTCATGCGAAAGTTCATCAACAGCAGGGAGCAATACCCGCTGCTCGATAAATTCCTGCATTTCTTTTCGCTGCTGCTGATCGGGGCCAGCATTGTGTTCTCCATTGTGTACTTTCTTACCGACAAGTACATTATGCTGAACATCATGGAAAACTTTATCATCAAACAGGTATTCTTTTTAACAGGCATGTTCTTTATCATCTACAGTATTAAAAAGAAAAATACCCTGCTCAATTACCTGGCGGCAGGCAATGCAGCCCTCATCATTTTTGCCGTTATTTCCTATATCATCATCATCACCGGCTGGAAGCTGGTCGAAAACAATATCACCTCCATCTTTAACCGGGCGCTTTTTTATTATGAGATCGGCCTGGTGCTGGAACTGGGTTTCTTCCTGTCGGGACTGGCGTATAAAAACCGGCGCGATATTATTGAACGGGTAAAAGAACGCGAACGCCTGAAGCTGGAAAACGAACGGAAAGAATTCGATAAACAAATGGCCGTAATGGCAGCCAAACAGGAAGAGCGCAACCGCATTTCAGCCGATATGCACGACGAACTGGGTTCGGGCGTAACGGCCATCCGGCTTATGAGCGAGATCATGAAAAGCAGGCTGAAAGGCGAAGTAGTACCCGAACTGGAAAAGATCTCCAACTCGGCGAATGAATTATTGGGCAAGATGAACACCATCATCTGGACCATGAAAAGCAGCAACGACACGCTTGAAAGTTTGATCGCTTACATCAGGGCGCATGCGATAGAGTATTTCGATAGCACGCCTATTGAGTGCAAAGTTCAGTTGCCCGCACTTATACCACAGGCGGAAGTGAGCGGCGAAAAAAGAAGGAATATCTTCCTGAGTATAAAAGAAGCGCTCAACAATGCCATGAAGCATTCCCAGGCTTCGCAAATACAGATCATTATTTCAACCAGCGACAAATGGTTAATGATAAAAGTGTGCGACAATGGCGTAGGTATCGATGCCGAAAAATTACGCCGTTTCGGCAACGGCCTCAGCAATATGCGCCGCCGTATGGAAAGTATCGACGGATCTTTTAAGATAGAATCGGACAGTAACTGTGTACTTACTTTCGAAGCTCCATTATAGGTTTATGGTTTATGGTTTGTTGTTTATGGTTCTTAATATTCGCGAACCCTGATAAATTGCCGGTAACCTGAACTCCAGGAATATCGGGAAGTGTAAATTCGGGAGGAGATCCAAAGCGCGCCAGCAACAACAAACCACAAACAACAAACAACAAACTGATCAAGCTTTTTTCAAAACTGCAAGAAAGAGAAAGATCCAACCTACAATAAAGAAAACTCCCCCAATAGGTGTAACCGCGCCTATACCACGCAGGCCAACGGTTTTGGTCGCCTGCAATGCGGTCAATATGTATAATGAACCTGAGAAAAGTATAATGCCAACGATAAAGCAGATCCCTGCGTACTGGAGATTCTTCCCGGGGAAGTTTCCAAACAGGATGGCAACGGCTAATAATGCAAATACATGGTAGAATTGATAACGCACCCCGGTTTCAAAAGTAGTAACGGTTTCGGGGGGAACAATTTTCTTTAATCCATGTGCGCCAAAAGCGCCGAGGGCTACGGCCAGTGCGCCCAGAATGGCGGCCGTTTGCAGAAAACCTTTATGCATGTAAAACGGTTTGAATAAAGTCGTTCATAGATATGGCATCTTCCTTATTGATAATTACATCCGCCTGTTCATAATACATCCGGCGTTCGTTCAGTTTACGAATGATGTAATGCTTCAGGTCTTCGTCCTGGATATCTTTCAGTAATGGCCGTTGCAAACGCTCTTTCATCAGGCGGTGCAACAGCACATCAACCTGGGTATTGAGCCATACCACCGTACCATATTTTTTCATGAATTCGATATTGTTGAAAAAGCAGGGCGTGCCGCCGCCGCAGGAAAGCACCATATTGGTACTCTCATCGACGATCTTCTCCAGCACATCTTTTTCTTTACTACGAAAGTATTCTTCGCCCGACTCGCCAAATATTTCGGGAATGCTTCGCTTTTCTTCCTCTACTATCACTTCATCGAGGTCATAGAATGGCAAACTCAGCTTTTGCGCAACCTGTTTGCCCCAATGCGTTTTTCCGGAACCCATGAAACCGATCAAAAATATCCTCATTACGTCGCAAGTTATTTAAAAGCATTGAAACCGGTAACATCCATACCGGTTATCAGCAAATGTATGTCATGTGTGCCTTCGTAGGTAATAACACTTTCAATATTCATCATATGCCGCATGATGGAGTATTCTCCGGTGATGCCGGCGCCACCCATGATCTGCCGTGCTTCCCGCGCAATAGACGCCGCTATTTCGCAGCCATTGCGTTTGGCCATGCTTACCTGCTGCGGTGTGGCTTTCTCATCATTCATCAAAACACCGAGGCGCCAGTTCAGCAACTGCGCCTTGGTGATCTCGGTGATCATTTCGGCCAGCTTTTTTTGTTGCAACTGAAAACCGCCGATGGGTTTATCGAACTGAATTCTTTCTTTCGAGTACCGCAGGGCGGTATCATAACAATCCATAGCCGCCCCCACTACCCCCCAGGCAATGCCATAGCGCGCCCTGGTTAAACAGCTCAACGGGCCTTTCAGGCCTTTTACATTGGGTAGAATATTCTCCTTTGGCACTTTTACATTATCGAATACCAGCTCACCGGTGGCGGAAGCCCGCAGGCTCCATTTGTTATGGGTGAGCGGCGCCGTAAACCCTTTCATGCCGCGTTCCACGATCAGGCCATACACCTCGCCCTGTTCATCCTTTGCCCAAACGACGGCAACCTTTGCATAAGGGGCATTGCTGATCCACATTTTGGCGCCATTGAGTATTACATGATCGCCGGCATCGGTAAAATGCGTGGTCATGCTGCCGGGGTCTGACCCATGATCGGGTTCGGTTAAACCGAAACAACCCAGCCACTCGCCGTTGGCCAGTTTGGGCAGGTATTTGCGCCGCTGGTCCTCGCTGCCGTATTCATAAATGGGAAACATTACCAGCGACCCCTGCACCGAGGCGGTAGACCGTATGCCGCTATCGCCGCGCTCCAGTTCCTGCATCATTAAACCATAACTGATGTAATCCAGTCCGCCCCCGCCGTATTCAACCGGAATGGTAGGACCAAAACACCCCAGCTCCCCCATTTGCAGTACGATCTGCTCGGGGAATTCCGCTTTTTGTGCAAAATCTTCAATGATGGGCGAGATCTCTTTTTTTACGTAATTACGAACGGATTCTCTGACAAGTTTCTGTTCGTCGGTCAATAACTCATCCAGTAAGAAGTAATCCGGGCTGGTGAACAAATCGGTTCTGGTACCCATGACGCAACTGATTTTTCGATATTAAGCTAATGTAAGAAAGTTTATGGTTTATAGTTTGTTGTTTGTGGTTATTTCATTCGGGACCGCATTATTTTCCGCAACCGCCTGGCGAGGCTGATTATTAACGTATTAAATTTTAATTGCGAATCCCAAAGCGCGGCAGCATCCACAAACCATAAACCACAAACCATAAACAAAATAATCGTTCCATGCAACATGCGGGTAAAACCCATGTCTCTATATAAAACAACCTAAACAGATCATTTTGGAGCTGACTGCAAACATCATCCGGGATGAACTGGTAGAAGGCTGTAAACGGGGCGACGCCCATTGTTATCAGCTATTGTACCGGAAATATTCCAAAGCTATGTATAACACCAGTTTACGTATCGTAAACAATACAGCCGACGCAGAAGATGTGCTGCAGGAATCGTTCCTTGACGCATTTCGCTCCCTTCACGATTTCCATTACCGAAGCACTTTTGGCGCATGGCTGAAAAAGATCGTTATCAATAAATCGATCAACATACTGCGTAAACGGCGGAATGACCTGGTTGATATTGAAAATACCGAATTGCAGGCGGTAACCGAAGAAGAAACGGTAAGCGAGGAAGATATACAGTATAAAGTGGAGGAAGTGAAAAAAATGATCAGCCGCCTGCCCGATGGATACAGAACCGTACTGAGCCTGTACCTGCTGGAAGGGTATGATCATGAAGAAATATCACAGATATTGAATATTTCTCATAACACCGTACGTACCCAGTATGTGCGCGCCAAACAAAAACTGCTGACTTTTTTAAAACAAGGAGTTTGAATATGAGCAAGGGTCTTGAACAATTTATGCGTGACAACCGCGACCGGTTCGATACGGAAGAGCCGAATGAGCAGATCTGGAAAAACCTGGAACAGGAACTGACCGCAAAAGAGAAAACCGAACAAAACCCATCGTCGCAGGGCGGCGTCATTGGCATGCTCAGGATATTCCGGTTGTCCGCCGCAGCGGCCATCCTGATACTGGCCGGAATAGGGATCTATTCGCTGTTGAATAACCGCCCGGCCAATAACCCGGTTGTTGTTAACCCGCCCAAACAGGATACGCCTGCCGTAAACGACAGGCTGCTGAAAGAAATAAACCCCGGTTATGCAAAAGAAGTAGTGCAGTTCACCCAACTCATTGAACAAAGGCAAAATGAATTGAAAGAAATAGAAAAGGTAAATCCTAACCTATATAAAATGTTTGTTGCGGATATCAATAAACTGGACAGTTCTTACAACGCGTTGAAAAAAGAATTACCGCAAAACCCAAACCGCGAACAATTACTGGAAGCCATGATTGAGAACCTTCGGCTGCAGACTGAGATCCTCAATCAGCAATTAAGCATCATCAACCAAATCAAAGCATCAAAAAGTAATGATCTATGACACTATCTTTAGCAAAATATAGGTTCGCTTTATTTATTGCCTGCGTGTTGACATCGGCGCAGGTCATGGCCGGAGACCCGCTGGTGGAAAAAAAGAAAACGTACACCAAATCCTATAACGTCAGCAACAGCGATAAAATATCTTTCACAAACCAGTTTGGCGAATTAAAAATAAATACCTGGGACAGAAATGAAGTGAAAGCAACCGTTACCATTACCGCCGAAGCCAACACCGATGAAAAGGCGCAGGCCATCCTCGACCACATAACCATTGATGATGGTAAAAACAACGACGGCGTTTATTTCAAAACAAAATTCGACAAAAAGCAAGACCCTAAATGGAGCAAGGGGGAAAAACAGGGATTTCATATAGACTATGAAGTATTCATTCCCGCCCGCAATCCTTTGTACGCAAAGAACGATTTTGGCCCAACCATCATAGGCGATTACCAGGGCCTGGTTACCCTCGAAAGTAAATTCGGCAGCCTTACCACCGGCAAACTGAGCAATGTAAAACAGGTGCGTATTGAATTTGGAAAAGGAACCATCGGCAGCATCAACAACGGCAACCTGGTGATCAAATTTTCAAAAGCCTCTATCGACAATCTCGATGGTGCGGTGAATGCCGTGTTTGAATATTGCGATGTGGCCAAACTGGGGATCGATAACAATGCCAAAACCCTTACCGTAAAGAACAGCTTTTCCAATCTTTATCTCGATGTGAACACTAACATCTCGGCCAACTTCGACATCAGCACGCATTTTGGCGACCTGCATAACAAATCGAACTTCGAAATAAAAGAAGAAAAAGAAGATAAAGAACACCATGGCCCGCAGTTCAACAAACGCTATCTCGGCAAATCGGGCAGCGGCAGTACAGCCATGAAGATCAAGTCTGACTTCGGAAAAATAACCATCGGGCACAACCTGAACATCAACATGAACAAGAATGAAAAGAAGAATAAAGAGAAGAATAAGGAGAAAAAGGGAACTGTTAAGATTTGAAGGTTGACGGGTTGGCGGGTTAACGAGTTGACGAGTTGACAAGGTCTCCTACGTGCGACAGGTTTATTAATAGTTGAAATCAACTTTTCCGTCACGTTTGCCGTTTCACGCCTTACAATTTGCAGTCAGCAGCGTCGAGACGCTCTACAACGGGAACCCCGGCCGAGTCCCATTTTGACGAAATAAAAAAGGGCTTCCCGAAACTTTCCGGGAAGCCTTACTATTAATAATCTGGTACAGTTTTATCAGAAAAATCAGGACCATTATGGTTCCAAAAGATACATCGGAGACACGTCACTGTAATTACCATACCCTGCACCACAGTCTACCGCTACTTGGTAATTGACGTACCATCCCGAACCCGCTATGATATTAGTCGTTACATTTAACGAAGTGGAAGCGGTATTTGTAGTAACCGGAATTTTATGTATCCCCGTTGGTTGAAAAATATAATATCGAATCCTATATTGGATGGCACCGGGCACAGCCGGCCAATTCAATTCGAAAGTATTACAGCCAAGACAATGCAATGTAAATCCTAAAGAGCTGGGTATGGGCCCATTTTCACAAGTAGCTCCCAGAGGAGCGAGTTCCGGTGACCAATCGGAAAAAGCACTGGAACTACAATGGCTTTTAGCCTGAACCCGGTATCTATAAGTATGTCCAGATGTAATATAAGCGGTATTCAGGTATCCCGGACCACTTATAGTAAATGTACCTGCTAAAGCGCTGTTGGTAACATCGTACCATTCAACGAGATATTCTGTTGCGCCGGATACCGGATTAAAATTTAGCAAATAACCATAAGCTGGAGGGTTTGTCATAGTTAGTGTACCTGTCAACCCGGAAGCTAATCCCAGTGCCGGCTGATTGCACCATTCTCTGATCACAATAGTTCTTACCTGAAGAGTACCGCTGCTTTGATCAGGATAGGATGCAACTGATAAGGATGCATAATTTTTAAGTAATGCACCGGTATTGAATTCTTGCCCCGGTGCAGTCCAGGCAAATGTAGAACCAGAAGTGGCGTAAAAGTTATAATTCTGAGAAACATTTTTAGGACCAGTACATGTTGTAGATGTATTGTGGGTTTTCTCGGTCTCGTTCAACCCAAATGCTAAAACAGGGTATAATCCATTAGTGGTTACTCCTCTATAAAGAGGAGTAATTGTATAGGTGTTACCTTGTTTAAAGGGAAAGACAATTTGATATTCCGTTCCTAATGATCCTGATACGTTGCATGGAAGATTTATACAATAATCGGAATTACCGCTGAATGTAGGAAAACCGATAGTCGACTTATGGACAAAATTATCTACAGTAGTTGCTGTGGCGAATATGTTACACGCTGTTGTACTTAATGATTCATAAGACATATCAATTGTATATGTGTGATCTTGTGAATGGGCAAAGTAACTGCAAAGCAATAGCGCAAGAAAAGTAAATCTTTTCATAAAATAAGTATAATGGTTAATGAATGGACTTATTTACTAAGGGAGCGCTCCTAAAAATAAGCTTCGCTAAAGTAACACTTTAATGTAAACGATAAATCAAAATCATCTATTTAATATTCACGTAACCAAACGAGCCTGTATAAAAAAGTATAACCGAAAAAATATCAGAAATGAGCAGATCATAAAAAAAGCGCCACTTCTACTTGTAAGTGACGCCTTTATTAATAAATCTAAGTTTGAGTAGCTAGAACACCCAATACCACGTGATCCAAATTCTGGGATCGGCTACACTAACCTGATCGTACGTATTGGCGCTGCTTTGCACAAAATAATAACCGTTTGGCTGGTACATCTGGCTGCGGGTTTGCGCTGCGGCGCCTGTTGCGGGCCAGGGCACGGCGGGATCGCGCAAATCAATTTCACTAAAGCGGGCCAGCCCGTTCAAGGTATTGATATTCATGGTTACCCATGAACCATTTTCCACATCGAGCACCTGTTCGGCTTCGTCGAGGTAAATGGTAAAGAAGGCGTCGGCGCCATTGGTATTGCCCTTGTACAATATAAAATAGAAATCGGCCGTGTCGTTCTTCAGCGCTTTGATGTTATAGGCATCGTCTACCCCGTTTACATGCCAGCCGTCGAACGAGATCCAGTAATTATCACCCGAACCGCTCCGTTGCCACCAACGGTTGGAAGCATTTCGCACATCGGAATTGATGGGTGTGGTAAAACCACCGACCGTTGCTGCGGTACCGTTCACCGTTACATTCATGGTTTGGGCGCCGGCATCATAACTGGTGATACTGAACCCGGGAATGTTGGCAGAACCGTTTACAACGGGGTCTGAGAAATAAACGCCATTGGCCCAGAAGTAATACCCTCTTGTTACAGTATTCGTTTGCGCGCCGCTTATCCAGGAAACATTTACTTTTTTAAGCGTTGTGTCGAACTGCAGTTCGTACTGAGTGCCGGCATATACCAGCCTTTTAAAGTACAGGTGGATATTCCAGTAGTTGCGAAAATTAACCACCCCGTTGGTCACCTGTTTATTGGCCCACACTGCGCGGTCGCCCTGCGCAGCTTTACGTAAGCTGAGCCTGCTGCCATTGAACCGGCCGGTTAACCTGATGCTATCTGCAGTAACGGTATCTATTGCAAATTCAAAATCAGACCTTAAACCCTGGCCATATGTTCCGCCATTCACTGCGCCATCGGGATCGCTCAGGATGTGAATGTAAGAGTACGTATCGAAGATAAGGCTGGGTTGTTGCAATGCCTTTAACCGGTAGCTGCTTTCCCTGATGGTGGTAGCGGTTGTGCTATCGAAATCACTGTACATCTCAACCCGGTTGCTTTCGTTGAAGCTGAAGTAAAACCGGTAAGAACCGCCATCGGCGGTGGTGAGGTTAGCATTCCAGCCATAGGGAGAGCCGGACAGGACTGCCTGGTATTGCTGCAGCGTTTCATTAAGCCGCTCGTCGGGCGATTTATCAAACGCATTGTCATCGTCCTTGCGGCACGAAGCAACCAGGGTTATTATAGCGAGAAAAGTATATAATAGGTTCTTGTTCATACTTACAACTTATTACTTATTACTTAATTGATCAATGCGTTGATCGCGTTACGGGTGCGGGTTTGTAAACTGGTGAAATTGATGCCCCACACATCTTTAAAATAATTCACCACAATAGCCTCTTTCTGGCGCAACTTGCTTCTTGCTTCGGCGCTGGCAATGCCATTCACTATGTTTTCATACCCGGCTTTTCCTTCCGAAAGCATTATCGAGATCATTTCCACAAAATCCTCATCGGCGGCCGACTGGGCATATGCAGTAATGAAACCGTTTTCGTTTGCCTCTGCGTCGGTGATATTGTTCCAGTTGGAAGTATAACCGCCTACGGAAATACGCCTGAATTCTTCGGGATACAATACCGTCTGGTGCAAAATGTGGGCAAATTCGTGCTCGATGGTATGAAACATCATTTTTATGTTCACCGAATCGCTTTGAACATAACCGGGCATGCCTTTTATTCTGAAATCATTCAGCACATACAATACAATGCGGCGGCCGCCTTCGGCTGTACCGAGGGTAATAGTGCCATCGAGGTTCCAGCTGGCGCTGCCTACCAGCACAAAGAACTTGGGAATGTACTTTTGCATGAAAGTCTTTCCCGCTTCTGCCACATAGGTATCGATCCACACTTTTTTAATGGCATCGAGTACCGGAATGATCTTTTCCTCCCGGGGCGGCGTCAGGGATTTATCAAAATCGAGTTCGCCCTGGTCCCATTTATACTTGGCCGCAACATTAAAAGGATCGGTAAAGTTGGTTTTGATGTAATTATCGATGGCGGTAGGCGCCCAGGTATCGCCCCCCAAACCGGGTATCGCGCTCACATCGCCCAGGTCGTCTTCCTTTTTACATGACGCGCATATCGACAGCGCCAGTACGGCAAGGTATATTTTGTGTTTGAACATGCTCATTTATATTTAACGTTTATCGTTGTTGTTATCCTACCTCAGGTTACCTGGGGTTCAGTTGCATTCCCGACTGTTTAACCGACTCCGGCAACTGGAATACCCGTTGTAATGAGTTCCCTGGCAGCGTAAGGGTTTGCCCATCGGTAGTTGTATGAACAACTCCTATTTCATACCGTAAAATATCGAACCAGCGCATACCTTCCTGCACATATTCGGCCCGTTTGAAATCGAGCAGCGCGTTCAGGGCATTGAGCCTTACATTGGTTGAGCCATAGTAATTCTGCAACCTCGCGGGCGTTATATTATGAATGGCCACATTATAATTGACGATACGGGTGCTGGCATACGTGTTGAGGTCGGCAATGGCGGCATTGGCATTACTGTTGTTCAGATAAATGTTCGCCTCTATGCGGTTGAACAGCACCTCTTCGGTAGTGAACAAAGGTACCATCACGTATGGCAAGCCGATATTCGCGTTTACCGAAGAACGCACGAAATACTCGTTGATCTTCGGTATTACATAGTTATTGGTACCGGCGGTATAGGTTTGGTAAGAAAAAGCCCACTCGCCGCCGGTTACATTCTGGCTGAATATTTCATCGCGGATAGCCGAGTTCATCCCATAACGAACGGTGTAATAATTACGGCCCCATACAGAACCGGTTTCACATAACAACAGGTTGGCCGTTTCAGTAGCTTTCTGATAAACCGCAAACAGTTCCTGCGGCGTCATAGTGCGGTAGGTTGTATTCCAGGGACGCAGCATGGTGGTTATATTACCGGCTGCAAATACCGCGTTGGCATGAGTGAGCACTTTGGCAAAATCACCTTTGAATAAATAGAAGCGGGAAGCAAATGCGTTGGCTGCCGCTTTGGTAAAGTGATAACGTGGGATGGTGTACTTCGTATCATCGATAAGCGGTAAACCTGTGGTGAGGTCCTGCTCTATCATCTGATAAACATATGCTACCGTTTTGCGATCGTATTGTTTAAACACCACTTTCTCGGGAGTGGTTACATAAGGAATGCCCAGATCGGTGCTTGCCGTTGAAGGATCATACACTTTCGCAAAGAAGGTTACGAGCATAAAATGTGCATATGCCCGGCATACCAGCGCCTCCCCTTTCTGCGCGGTGTATTGGGTGCTGTCGGCCCCTGCATTTTGGATGGTTTCCAGCGCCTGGTTGGCAGCGGCAATAGCCGTATAACAGGCGTTCCAGTAAAACTCTGGAGAATCCTGCTGGTTGTCGGTAACATCGCGAAAAAAATAAGGATCAATGTTGGTTTTATCCTGCACGCCCGTGCCTTTATCGGTTACGTTGTCCGAAATGGATTCAGTAAAAGCCATATAATTTGCCTGCGGGTAAGCAGTGCCCAGCAACTGCGATACCTGTTCGGGCGTGGTGAGCGCAGCCCGGTTATCGGGGTTTTTATCGAGGAACTTTTTACATCCTGCTGTGATGAACAGCAAGGCGTATAAAGAAAAATATGTTATTTGTTTGTACATGGTCGCAAATTGTAATTCT
>CBIHPC010000110.1:0-18014 GCA_966211305.1 uncultured Niastella sp. | reverse complement strand
ATTCACCATTGACCATTCACCATTTTCACAACAGTCTTATTTATGAAACAAAAAAGATTCGTTGCAATGACTGCTATTGCCATACGTATAGGATTTCTGCAAGCATTACTTATTCTTGTATTCAACACGTACGCTTATTACAACAGCGCTGAAGCGCAGGGAATTCTCGATAAAGTAGTAACGGTGTCTGTAGAAAAAGGACAACTGAAAGATGTTTTCAACCTGCTTAAAAATCAAACGGGCGCCCGCTTTGTGTACAGTTCAAAAACCATCGAGGCCGGCCGCAAGGTTTCTATCAAAGCCATGCAGAAAAAGCTGGGCGAAGTGCTTGAAGAATTGCTTAGTCCGTTCGGGATCTCATTTAAGCTGGTAAAAGACCGGATAATATTATACAAGGTGTCATCATCGGCGCTTGCCGGTCCGCCGGGGATCAATATGTTGACCGTAAAGGTTGATGCCGGCCCCCTTCAGGAGATCAAAGGGCAGGTGACCGATGACAAAGGCAATCCTTTACCGGGTGTAAGCATTGTGGTAAAGGGCACCGCTGTAGGTACCAATACCGATATCAATGGCAATTTTACCCTCAACGTTCCTGAGGGTAACAGCATTCTTGTTGTTACCTCCGTTGGTTTTCAAACCCAGGAAGTGAATGTTGCCGGAAAAACAACAATTTCGATAGCCATGGTTGCCGGCAGTTCGGGACAACTGGGAGAGATCGTAGTGGTAGGTTATGGCACGCAAAAGAAAGTAACCGTTACCGGCGCCGTTGCACAGGTTAAGGGCACTGAACTGGCCAAATCACCTTCGGTGAATTTGTCCAATGCACTGGCCGGCCGTTTACCGGGTGTTACCGCCATTCAATCGAGCGGTGAACCGGGTTACGACGGTTCTACCATCCGCATCCGCGGCTCCAATACGCCCAATAACAGTGGCGCGCTGATCGTAATTGACGGTGTGCCCGACAGGGCCGGTGGCCTCGAGCGTTTGAACCCGGCCGACATAGAAAGTATGTCGATATTGAAAGATGCAGCTGCCGCCATTTATGGTTCGCGCGCTGCTAACGGCGTTATTCTCATTACCACCAAAAGAGGTAAAACCGGTAAGCCGCAATTGTCGTATGATTTCAATCAGGGCTGGGCGCAACCTACCCGCATACCCGAAATGAGCGACGCCACTGAGTATGCAACCATTGTGAACGAACTTACGCTGTTCGATCTGCCCGCCGGTCAGTGGTCTGCCGCCTGGAATGCATTCAAACAGAACGGAACCTATACGCGTACCGATAATGGGTTGAAAGTAGATGCTCCCTTCTCCCCTTCTGATTTTACCAAATACCGTGATGGTTCCGATCCCTGGGGCCACCCCAATACCGATTGGTTCGCCACCACTTTAAAGAAATGGTCGCCACAATCGAGTCATAACGTACAGTTATCGGGCGGGAACGATGCAGTAAAATACCTGGCATCTATTGGTTATGACAACCAGGATGGTTACTATAAAAATTCGGCTACAGGTTACAAACAATACGACATGCGTTTGAACCTCGATGCCAAAGTGAATAAATATATAAACACCAATATCGGGTTAACAGCCCGTGAAGAATTCAGGTTCTTCCCAACCGTTGGCGCACAACCGATCTTCCGCATGCTTATGCGGGGTAAACCTACCGAGCAGGAAGTATGGCCCAATGGGTTACCGGGGCCTGATATCGAGAACGGGCAAAACCCGATCGTGATCACAACCAATCAAACCGGTTACGATAAAGACCGCCGTGACTATTTTCAAACCAATGGCCGAGTTGATCTGCAGGTGCCGTTTGTTGAAGGGTTGAAGATCTCCGGTTTTGCGGCTATCGATAAATATTTCCGCCGCACCAAACGCTGGGAAACACCGTGGTACCTGTATTTCTGGGATAAAGTAAGTTATGAACCGGATGGCGTTACACCTAAACTTACCAAATCGGTGCGTTCTACCTTTACCGATGCCCGGTTAACTGAATCGCTGGAAGATCAGCTGAACATCAACCTCTCGGGTTTCATCAATTACGACCGCACATTCGGTTCGCATACCGTTAACCTGATGGCTGCCGTAACAAGGGAAACCATCGGTAACCAGAACTTCAATGCATTCCGCCGCAATTATATCTCCACCGCTATTGACCAGTTGTTTGCCGGCGGTGATCCGCAAAAAGACAACAACGGCAGTGCTTATAACCGCGCGCGTTTAAGCTATTTCGGCAGGGTGAATTATAACTATAAGGAAAAATACCTGGCCGAATTCCTGTGGCGTTATGACGGGTCGTACATGTTCCCCGAAAACAGCCGCTTTGGTTTCTTCCCCGGGGTGCTGCTTGGCTGGCGTTTATCGGAAGAAAAGTTCTTTCAGCCGGTGTCGTTTATCAATAACCTGAAACTGCGCGCATCGTGGGGACAAATGGGGAACGATAACATTCTTTTTGGCGGCGTATTGCAGGAATACCGGTACCTGAGTACCTACGGTTTCAACACTTACGTTGTTGGCGGGAATGTCGTAAAAACGCTTACAGAAACCGGCGTGCCCAATCCGGGTTATACCTGGGAAGTAGCAAACAATTCAAACATTGGGATGGAAGGTTCCGCGCTGAACAATCGCATCACTTTTGAATTCGACTTTTTTAATAACATCCGCACCAAGATCCTGATGCAGAACTCAGCAGTAGTACCTGCCTCAGCCGGTATTACTTTACCACCCGAGAACCTGGGTAAAGTAAGTAATAAAGGTTTTGAGTTCACTGTTGGCTATAACGACAACTTTGGCGATCTGCGGTTTAGTGTTAGTGTGAATGGTGGTTATGCCCGTAATAAAGTGATCAATCTGCCCGAAACGCCTGGCCTGAAACCGCATCAGTTATCGAAGGGCAAAACCTTTGGTACCGATGGCGCCGCATTCCTGGTGTATGAATATGATGGGGTTTTCATCGATCAGGACGATATCGATAAAAACACTATCGATTATAGCGCTGCTACCGGAAAATTGTTACCGGGCGATATGAAAATAAAAGACATAGATGGTAATGGTAAAATTGATGCCGACGATCGCATTCGCCTTGAAAAGAACCGCGACCCCTGGTTTACCGGCGGCGTCAATTTCAATTTGCAGTATAAAAACTTCGATTGCTCCATTTTATTCCAGGGCGCTACCGGCGGTTTATTGTTCATTGGCACCGAGTCGGGCACCATTGGCAACTTCCTGAAATATAGCTACGATCATCGCTGGACGGTTGAAAATCCCAGCAGCGTGGATCCCCGCCTGGTGAACCGGGGCAACACCTATTTTGCCGGCGGCGCTTTTGGGTTCAACACCTACTGGCTGCGTAAAAGCAATTACCTGCGGTTAAAGAATATCGAGATCGGTTACAATTTGCCGGCAAAGATCGGCCAGAAAGCAGGTGTTACCAATCTTCGGTTATATGCCAATGGTATCAACCTGTTAACGTTTGACAAAATGAAGATCTGGGACCCCGAATCAACGAGCGGCAACGGCCAGTACTACCCGCAATCGAGAATCCTGAATGTGGGTGTAAGAGTATCTTTCTAATAATATAAAACTTACTATAGATGAAAAAGATCCTGTTTTGTGTGCTCATCATGGCGATTGCCGCAGCCTGCGAACGCGATTTTCTCAATACAAAACCGCTGGATAAAGTTTCATCGGCAGATGCCTGGAAAGACGGTGCGCTGGCAGAAGCTTTTGTCACCGGTATTTATGCCGGGCTTGGCCAGGGTGGTTTTGATGAACAAATGCTTGCCTCTTTGTCTGATGAAGCCGTATTTACCCATCCCAGCCGCGGCATCAATATTGTAAATGAAGGAACGCTCAACCCATCCAATATCGGCTGGGTGAACGTCAACTACCGCTGGGGAAAAGATGGAAGTAACAACGATATGTATGCCAAGGTACGGCAAACGAACCTTGCCATAGAAAATTTGCGCATTTCAACTTTTGACGACAAGGCGCTTAACGACCGTTTGAAAGGAGAAGCGCATTTTATGCGCGCATTCTTTTATCATCAGTTGGTAAGGTATTACGGGGGCGTGCCCATCGTCGACAGGTCATACGGTCTTGGTGAAGATTACAGCGTAACCCGCAACACCTGGGAAGAGTGTGTGGATTTCATTATAAAAGACTGCGATACGGCCATTCAATTATTACAAGGAATAGCGATGGCGGCAGGCCGGGCAAGCGAACTTGGCGCAATGGCGCTAAAATCACGAATGTTGTTATATGCCGCCAGCGACCTGCACGATATTCCAACCGCCAAATCGAAATCAGCCGTGATCAGCGGTTTCAGTAAACCCGAATTATTGGGTTATGTGAGCGGTGACCGGGTTGCGCGGTGGACGGCCGCCAAAAATGCCGCAAAAGCCCTGGTAGATGCGGCAGCCACAAAAGGATACAAATTCAACCTTACTTCGCCCGTATCGGCAACTGAGGGTAAAAAGAATTATATGTCACTGGCCATGGGCGGCGGCAGTAAAAGCGGCGATATTGATAAACTGGCGGAAAGTGAAATACTCTTCGGCCGTTACTGGACAAACGCAAAGGATGAATATGCCGGCATGTATGTTGGGCTTACCAACGGTCCTAACGGGTATCATAACTGGGCCGGTAATACGCCTGTTCAACAACTGGTTGATGATTACGAAATGATGGATGGCACCAAATTCAGCTGGAGCGATCCCGTACAGAAAGCACAACCTTACGCCAACCGCGACCCGCGCTTTTATGCATCGATTTTATATGATGGGGCCGACTGGAAACCGCGGGATAAGATCTCGGGCAATGTAGACCCGGCCAACCAGATACAAACCGGTAAATACGATCAGGGTGGCGGTACCTTCCTGCCCGGCCTTGACACCCGCCAAAGTTCCATTGAGAACTGGAACGGCAGCTGGACCGGTTACTACATGCGCAAGTTCATCGATCCCGATCCGAACATTGTTGACAATACCACGCGGCAAACCATTCCCTGGCCATTCTTCCGCTATACCGAAGCGGTGATGAATTATATAGAAGCCTGTATTGAACTGGGAGATGATACCGAAGCAAAACTCTGGCTGAACCGCATACGCTACCGGGCCGGCATGCCCGAAATTACCGAAAGCGGTGCAGCGCTGAAAGAACGCTACCGGAATGAACGCAGAATAGAACTGGCGTATGAAGACCAGCGCTACCACGATACCCGCCGCTGGATGATCGCACCTGCAACACTCGGGCGTAAACTCGTTTACATCGATGTGGTAGGTACTTTAAAAGCGGGCGCTACACCGCCATCGCCTTATAAACACGATGAAACCAGGTATAATTATACGTATACGCCGCTTGAAGTAAATGCGCAGGAGAACCGCCGCTGGGACGATAAAATGTATTTCAGGCCGATACCGCTCGATGAAATGAATACGAACCTGAAGCTGGTACAGAATCCGGGATATAACTAGAATGTAGCATCTCTATTGAGAGCGGCTTATCTGGTGTTAAGATTACAAAGTAAGAGGTAAGAAGTAGGAAAAACCTGTATTTTCTTACCTCTTACTTCTTACTTCAGTTCTTAAAAATAGAAAAAGAACAAATTCAAAAATGATTCGCCTTTTAACCATCATATGCTTTACTTGTTCAATCGTTGCATGCAGCAATGAAACACATGACAAACAAGAAGCTCCCTTATTCACTTTACTACCGGCCGACAGTACCCGTGTGCAATTCAGCAACACGTTAACGGAGGGGTTAAACACAAACGTGTTGATGTACGAGTACTTCTACAATGGCGGCGGGGTGGCTACCGGTGATGTGAACGGGGATGGACTTGCCGATATCTATTTCACGGCCAATATGGGCGATAATCAACTGTACCTGAACAAAGGCGCCATGCACTTTGAAGACATTACCCTTGCCGCCGGCGTAACCGGCAGGCCGGGCCCATGGAAAACCGGTGTTACCATGGCCGATGTGAATGGCGATGGCCTGCTCGATATTTATCTCTGTTATTCAGGTAAGTTGCGGGGAGAGAAAAGAACAAATGAGTTATTCATCAATACCGGCAATGACGCCAAAGGTCAGCCGCGTTTTAGCGAACAGGCGCGTCAATACGGGTTGGCCGATACCGGTTACAGCACCCAGGCTTATTTTTTCGATATGGACCGGGACGGCGATCTCGATGCTTTTTTGCTCAATCATAACCCCAACTCATTACCGGTGCTCGATGAAGCCAGCACGGCAGCCATCCTGCAAAAAGAAGATCCGGCCATTGGCGTACGATTGATGCGCAACGATAAAAACCACTTTACCGACGTAACCGGCAAAGCCGGTATCAGCAGCTCTTCCTTAACCTATGGACTGGGCGCAGGTATTGCCGATATCGATGGCGACGGCTGGCAGGATATTTACATTTCGAACGATTACGCGGTGCCCGATTACCTGTACATGAATAATCACGACGGTACGTTCACCGATAAATTGCAAAACAGCCTCGGCCACAATAGCCAGTTCTCTATGGGCAACGACATTGCCGACATCAACAACGACGCCCTGCCCGATATCTATACGCTGGATATGCTGCCCGAAGACAATCACCGGCAAAAACTATTGTTCGCGCCGGACAACTATGAAAAGTTTGATCTGAATATACGCAGTGGTTTTCATTACCAGTACATGAGAAATATGTTGCAGTTGAATATCGGAAGAGGGGGGTTCAGCGAGATCGGTCAGGCTGCAGGTATTTCCAATACCGACTGGAGCTGGACGCCCCTGTTAGCCGATTATAATAACGACGGCTGGAAAGACCTGATGGTGACCAATGGTTACCTGCGCGACTACACCAATCTCGACTTCATCAAATACATGAATGATTATGTACAAAGCAAGGGCCGGCTGCAACGCAATGATGTGCTTGATCTTGTACATAAGATCCCCTCTTCCAACGTCATCAATTACCTGTTCACGAATAATAAAAATTGTACGTTTACCAATGTATCGGCCCAATGGGGTTTTACCAGCCCTTCGAACAGCAATGGCGCTGCGTATGCCGACCTCGATAATGACGGCGATCTCGACCTCGTGATCAACAATATCAATCAACCGGCATTTATCTATCGCAACGAAAGCCGTGGGCAGAACAGTTCACATTACCTGCAGGTAAAACTGAACGGACTACCGGGTAATACCCAGGGAATTGGCACAAAAGTTATTTGTTATTCAAAAACAGGCCGGCAATACGTTGAACAGATGCCGGCGCGGGGTTATTTGTCTACCGTTTCTTCCACGCTTCATTTTGGATCGGGTGCTGAAACAACTATTGATTCTGTACGGGTGATCTGGTTAAGCGGTAAAACACAGTTATTGACAAATATCAAAGCCGATCAGTTGCTGACGGTTGATGAGAAAACAGCCTCCGACACATACAGGACAACAGGCTCCTCCCCGGCCCTGTTTGCAGAAACCGGTTCGCCCATCAACTACAAAGCACCGGCAAACGCCATAAACGACTTTAAACGACAACCATTACTGGTAAATCCCTTGTCGTTTAACAGCCCCTGCCTGGTAAAAGGAGATGTAAACGGGGATGGGCTGGAAGATATTTATGCGGGTGGCGGCAGCGGCCAGCCGGCCCAATTATTCCTGCAGCAAAAAGACGGGCGGTTTATTCGAAAACAGGTGTCAGATTTTGAGTCTGACGCGTCCTGCGAAGATGCCGATGCGGTTATCGTTGATGTAAATGGCGATGGCTTTAAAGATCTATATGTAGCCAGTGGCGGCTATCATAATTACACACCCGATGATCCATTGCTGCAGGACAGGTTATACCTGAATGATGGCAAAGCGAATTTCACTAAAAGCAAAAACGCGCTGCCTGTAATGCGGGTAAGCAAAAGTTGTGTGCGGGCAAACGATATCAATAACGACGGCTATCCCGATCTCTTTGTTGGCGGCCGGGTGATACCGGGCCGTTATCCGGAAACCCCGGAAAGTTTTTTGCTTGTCAATGATGGCAAAGGACATTTTACCAACCAGATCGCTGCCATAGCGCCGGCGTTGCAGAAAGCAGGTATGATCACCGATGCGGTTTGGTTAGACCTGAATAACGATAGGAAACAGGACCTGGTGGTTGTTGGTGAATGGATGCCGGTAATGGCTTGTATTAATGTAAACAACCATTTGCAGGACCACACACAAAACTATTTCGATAACAGTTACCGCGGCTGGTGGAACAGGATCGCTACCGGGGATTTCAATAAAGATGGTAAACCTGACATCATCATCGGTAATTTGGGGCTGAACACCCAATGCCGCGCCAGTGACCGGGAGCCGGCCGAATTATTCTATAAAGACTTTGACGACAACGGCGCTGTTGACCCGGTGTTTTGTTTTTATATTAAGGGCAAATCGTATCCGTATTGCACCCGTGATGAACTACTTGACCAGGTAAGCATGATGCGTACGCGTTTTGTTGATTATAAAGGTTATGCCGATGCCACCCTGCACGACATATTCACCGAAGAAGAAATGAAAGGCGCCGGACACCTGAAGGCGAACTATTTGCAGACAGCTTATTTCGAAAGCAACGCCAGCGGCAAATACCAGTTGAAAGCATTACCGCTGCAGGCGCAATACATGCCGGTGTATACCATTACCCCGCTCGATTACGATCATGACGGGTATGAAGACCTGCTTTTATGCGGTAATATGAATAAAGCGCGGTTACGTCCGGGTAAGTACGATGCCGGTTATGGCGTATTACTGAAGAACGACGGCAAGGGCGGCTTTATCTATATAGATCAGCAGCGATCGGGTTTTTATCTTAAAGGAGACGTAAGAAGTGTGCTGCCTGTAAACAACCTGTTGTTGTTTGGCATCAATCAACAACCGGTAAAAGCCTATAAGTTACCATGAAACACCTTATTCAATATACTATTCTGATCCTCATGATCACCATTACCAGTTGTACTACCCGTACGCAAAAAGAACCAGTATTGACATCGGATGTCATTGCCCGGGTAATTGATCAAATGACGGAGGTGATGATCCATGATATAACCAATCCCCCCCTGGCCGCGCGCTTTTTTTCCTATGCCTGTTTAGCGGGTTATGAAGTGGTGTCGCAACACGACACTGCTTATAAAAGTATGCATGGTATTCTCAACGAATACCCTGATCTCAGGCGCCCCGATTCCATACAACAATACAATGTGCAGCTAAGCGCGGTGCTGGCCATGCTGCAAACAGCGCAAAAAATGCAGCCATCGGGCAAAATGCTGGCACAGTATGAACAACGCTTAATGGATTCCTGCCGGCAACTGGGTTTTGATGAAGATGTTGTTTACAATTCCTGGCGTTGTGCCAAAGCGGTAAGCAAAAAGATCCTGGCCTGGGCAAAGGCCGACCGTTACAATAAGATCAGCAATTACGCACGCTATACACCGGTTGATAAAGAAGGTTACTGGTACCCTACCCCGCCGGGGTTCCTGCCGGCGGTAGAACCCTATTTCAACACCGTTCGAACGCTGGCGCTTGATACGTGCACACAATTTCCCGCACCACCACCAATCGCTTTCTCCACAGGAAAGAAAACAGCTTTTTACCAGCTGTTGCAACAAAATTATTCAGCAGGGAAACAGGTGCCGATGGAGCACCGGGTTATTGCCGCGTTTTGGGATTGTAATCCTTTCGCCATCCAGGACGATGGCCATTTGATACTGAGCAGTAAGAAAATATCACCGGGTGCCCATTGGTTAGGCATCACCGGTATTGCCTGTAAAAAAGCCGGTAAAAGCTTTGAGGAGGCGATGCAGATCCATACCAGCGTAGCAGTGGGACTGATGGATGCATTTATCTGTTGCTGGGACGAGAAATTCCGCAGTAACCGAATTCGCCCCGAAACGGCTATCAGAAAGTATATCGACCCGCAATGGACGCCAATATTGCAAACGCCGCCATTTCCCGAATACCTGAGCGGACATTCGGTTATCTCTGCCTGTTCGGCCACCATTCTCACCCATTATTTAGGTGATCGTTTTGCGTATACCGATAATGTTGAAGAAGCGTATGGATTGGCGCCGCGACAGTTCACCTCCTTCCACCATGCTGCGCAGGAAGCAGCAATCAGCCGCTTTTACGGCGGTATTCATTTTATGGATGCAATTGAGAATGGGTTGGTGGTTGGGGGGAAAGTTGGAAACTGGGTGATTCAAAAACTGCATGCTCAACTATAAGAACAGTTTCAGGTTACAGGTTGCATGTTACAGGGAATACAATTGTTTTCTGCCATGCAATCTGAAACCTGAAACCTGTAACAGCCTTTATGTTATCCAACTGCCAATTTAATAACAACTTTCTTTACATAAGCCGGTGTATCGATCATAACATTCGGCATATGCAGATCGTGCGGGAAGAAAACCGCAAACATGCCGGCTTTGATAACTGAGAAGAATGCAGGTTTTTCGCCCCACAACATAAAATCCTTCTCATTGTCATAGGCTTTTGACGGTGTTTGCTGCTGCAGAATATCGTGCCCAATGCGTTCTGCACCGGTAACAATATATTGAATGTCGATATACTTTTTATGCGATTCCATTTGCTCGGTATCGGCAGAAATGGTGTCATATTCATTAACAATGGCGAACAAATTAGTGCCATCCAGTTCATATTTCCCTTTCTCTACTTTCGAAAAATCGGTATTGGCCAGGTACTCAAAAGCTTTTTTAAACAATGGGCCCTGGTTGTAATACAAGTGCGCGTTTGCCAGCAGATCGATGATCATCGGGTATAATTAATGTTTATTGGGGCGGGAAGATACTTAAAAAACCGGGGGCAGGCGTTCTTCAAACAGTGATTTTGTTAAAAGCAGGACCTGCCGGTCTATAAGAAAATGAAGCAGGAAATATGATGTAAGAACCAGGAGAACACAAAATACAGGCTCTTCTTACTTCCTATTTCTTACCTCCTGCTGCTTATTTCATGATGCGCCTGAATTAGAAGAATATCTGGTACTGCAGTATGAAGCTGTTCTTTCGTGGCCCTTTTTCAATCTGATTAAATGGTGCAGTTATAGAATTTGTATATGTTGGCCGGTTCTGCCAGTCGAGTGTAAGCTTCGATTTATGACCGTTGATCAGGCAGTTGATACCGGCATTGAATACTTCCATGGATTCGTCCTGCAGGCGGTCATATTTGGCATGGGTAAATGAAGCATACGGCATAAAGCGGCTTTTGCACTTCAAAAAATTCTCAGGTAGCAAATAGCCTACCTGCGAGTAAATAACATTTCCGGTGCCAAACATGGGATGGGCATTTCCGAAAGTTGGGCCATGACCGAAAACTCCATTTGGCATCGGTGCGGAGCCATTGGCGGGGTTCATTAAACCGTTGAACCGCAAATAGTCTTTTCCGTAATCGGTATTGAAAAATCCGGCATAGGCAGAAATTGCCTGCTGTTTGCTGCCCACCGGCATATCGAGAAAACATTCCACAGCAAATAATTTCAGGTCTTCATATACGGTATCGACCGGGTTAGGTGCATTGTAACGCCACATAGCGTCTTTTTGAAAAATACCTCCCACCGCAATGTTGAATATTTTCTTAGTGCCCAAATACGTACCCGTCATATAAGGAGTTGTATGATTTTCATGTTCAAAGAACTGGTACATAAGATAAGCCTGCTGTTGCAGGGTATGGCCATACTGGGCAAAAGTGGAATAGTTTAGTAATCCGGGTTGGGCAGCGCCTGATGAAGTGATGGGAAAAGGATCGCTCAGGATAATCCGGTAGTCGAATTTGCCAATTTGCCCCCGGGCGTAAATGCTCAGTTTTCGGCTGAACTCATCGGTTTGGTCAACCGTGCTCTGAGCAAAAACCGGCACGTCCATTGTCATAATGGAGCCAATGCTGGGCTGCGAGAAACGAGAAAGCCCGTTGGCGATGGTAAGTCCACCCCCTACTTTCAACTGGTTACCGTTTGAGATTTTGTATTCCCCCAATGCGTCGTGAAAAAACGCATGCAGCTTACGGTTGTTGCCGGTATTGAACTGGCTGTTGAAATTGTTCATCCCAAACTGGAAATAAACGAATACTTTATCTGTTAACTGGCCAAACGCCTGAAAACGCGTGCGGCGCAAACCAATATCTACCGTATTATCCTTTACCCGGTTTTCAACTAATGTACCAGGGTTACTTTCATTAAAGCGGACCCAGGTCTGGTTCAGTACGGTGAATTGAAAATAATGACTGCCGCTTTGATTAAGGTTGAACTTCAGCGCATCCTTTTCGGGCGCCGGTTCCGGTACGGCCGCCTCTGTGGCGGTTGTAACCTGGGCACTGCAATAAAGTGATAACATAAGGCAAGGCACAAGAACAAGTGATCTCATGATAGGTATCTTTTGGTTTGATTTCTTTAGGTTCGCGAAGATAACACCGGAATAATTAAAATAAGATTAGAACGGCCTGTAGAAGGGTTCATTTTTGGGGCCCTGAAACATCGATTTGCTATCGGTAAATGGCTAAAAAATTATACTCAGGGAGACAGTTTCGTTTAAATTGGAAGAGAAGATCAAAACGGTAAGGGGCAAACAATCGAGTCGCCCAATAAAGACCTGGGCATGGTCATTTGGCTAAGCAGTCGAAAGAGGTACGGAACAAATGTAACTATTATTTTTTGGAAATCATAATTTGTTGACCCTACTCATTTCCGGGGCAGAACCCGGTGTTCCCGAAGTATCAAAACCCGGTCTATTTTATGCAATGAATAACCGATCTAAGGAATTGATCAGGATGGATATACGCCGGTTTACCGCCCCTTGCAACCGGAAATCATGTTAATAGATGCAAACACCTCTTTGCAATAAAAAGCCCCCGATACATCGGGGGCCTGGGTGTCAAACATCGTAACTTAAGAGAACTTTATTTACCAACTTTCAGTTCAGCCTTTTGCAGATCTGCAGAGCTGCGGCCTACCATACATTCAAAAACACCATCTTCCACCGCAAACTGCATATCGGCATTCCAGAAAGCCAGTTTGCCTGCATCGATGGTAAATGAAACCGTTTTTGTTTGTCCCGGCTCCAGAGTTATGCGGGCAAAATCTTTCAACTCTTTCACCGGCCTGGTAACACTGCTTATTTTTTGATGTATATATAACTGTACGATCTCATCGCCTTTCATGGTGCCGTTATTGGTAACATCCACCTCTACGGTACCATATATTTCACCGGTTGAACCGGGTGATACAGAGGCCAGTCCGGTCTTTTTGGGCGCGGCAGGCAATATGATCCTGGGTTTTGAATATTTGAAGGTGGTATAACTTAACCCATGACCGAACGGGAACAGGGGCGTTTTATCTTCTATTACATAATTGAAAAAGCGGGCGCTGGGTTTATGATTGTAGAACACCGGCACCTGCCCCGTAGACCGGGGATAGGAGATCGTTAATTTACCCGACGGGTTGGTTTCACCAAACAGGATGTTGGCAAATGCATTACCGGCTTCTTCGCCCATATACCAGCCATCGACAATGGAAGAAACATTTTGCACTACCCAGGGGATTGCAAGCGGACGGCCATGCATTAAATACACCACCACCGGTTTGCCTGTGGCTACAATGGCTTTTACCAGGTCTTCCTGCTGGCTTTGCAAACCCAGGTCGGCCATATCGCCAAAGTGGTTCGGCCCCCAGGCTTCGCGTGATAATTGTTCATTCTCCCCAATGGCCAGCACAACAATTTCGGCCTGTTGTGCGGTTTTAACCGCTTCTTCTATCAGCTGCGCGTTCTCTTCTTTTGAAGGGAAGATGACGGTATCGATGTATTGATAATTGTTCTGGCTGATGGTATCGCCATTGGTAGTGATGCGGCAGCCTTTTGCATACAACACTTCCGCACCGGCGGCTTTATTTTTTATACCCTCCAGAATGGAAACGTTCTTACCGGGCAAACCCGAATAATCGCCGAGGTAATTTACAGCTGCCATGGGGCCTATCACCGCAATCTTTTTGTACTGCTCCTTTTTTAATGGCAACAGGTTGCCTGAAGCATTGCCAAACGGCGAATTTTTCAACAATACCATCGACTCTTCAGCTATCTTCAATGCCAGTTGGCGGCCTTCTGTACCGGCAGCGTTTTGTTTGGCTTTTTCTAAATCGATCACCGGGTTTTGCTCAAACAGGCCCAGCCTGAATTTGAGCTCCAGTATTTTTGCCACTTCAACATCCAGCGCTTTCATGTTGATCTTGTTCTCTTTTACCAGCGTACCGAGGTGGCGGTAGTTTACACCATATGGAAGATCGGTTGTTATACCTGCATTGAACGCTTTCAGTGCAGCGGCTTTTTGATCGGCGGCAATAAAATGTTTGTTCCATAACTGATCTATACCGAACCAGTCGCTCACCACTATGCCGCCATAATTCCATTCTTTACGTAATACATCTTTCAGCAACCATTTATTGGCATGGGAAGGCATGCCGTCTATTTCATTATATGACGCCATGATACCGGCGGGGTTGGCATTTTTTACTACGATGCGAAAAGGCTCGAGGTGCGCTTCGCGAATAACGCGTAATGAAAAATTGGCAGGCGCCTGGTTGCTGCCGCCCTCTGACTGACCATGCGCGCTGAAGTGTTTTAAGGTAGCAGCCACATGGCCAGGGGCAATGGTTCCGTTGTTACTGCCCTGGAAACCGCGTACGATGGCGCTGCCCAGGATGCCGCTCAGGTAAGGATCTTCGCCCAGCGTTTCGCCTGTGCGCCCCCACCGTGGATCGCGGCACACATCGAGTACCGGCGCCAGCACCAGGCTTGTACCACGAACACGCGCCTGCCCGGCGGCGTGGGTATATATTTTTTCAAGCAGCGCAGGGTCCCAACTGCACGAAAGGCCAATACCATGCGGAAATACATCAACCTGGCGCTGCACCAGCCCGTGGTGGGCCTCATCGATAAAGATGATGGGGATACCCAGCCGCGTTTTATTGATCATATAATCCTGCAGGCGGTTGCGGGCAGCGATGGTGGTCTCCATGGTTTCGTCAAAAGCCGGGTTTATCATGCCCATGCCGTTCTTATACAGCGAATCGAGCTTTGCGGTATTATTGAACAGTTTATCGTCGAGTTTGGGGCGGCCGGCGTGCATGGTTTGCAACTGGGCCACCTTTTCTTCCAGCGTCATGCGCGAAAGCAGATCAGAAACCCGTTTGGCAATGGGTTGTTTGGGATCTTTGTAGGCAGGTTGTTGTGCATACGTATAGCTTAGGCAAACAACAAAAGAGATGACTAACGTAACAAATTTCATTTTGAACAATTGATTTTAGATAAGACAAATGTTCATGCAGGCTCAACCTGAAAAAAGTATGAGCGCATACACGCAGGAACTCAATGAAATTTGGTTGGGAGATTGCTTAGATGGCGTTGAAGGTAGGAAAAAAAGCAGAATTACAGCCCGGTTGTAATAATTATGGCATTTCAGTTTTTGTGAAATATCAGGGGTTATTTTAGTTTTTGTGAAATCATCAGAACCATTTTGGCATTATTTGAAATAAATATATGTATAGCCGAAACTACATGAAAATTTTTGTGATCGCTTTGGCCATGCTGGTGTGTGAGATCATACCGGCTTAGGAACCAAACGAACGCCACAGACGCAGTTTTACATAAAATTTTAATTTAAGCCGGCTTTAATTAACTAATTACTACCAGGTTGTACTTACTATTTTTTTATTGTCAGTATCCTAAATTATTGCCATTCTTCATATAAATTGTTGAAGTAACCTATTCAAACCCACACTTCTTTCAATAAAACAGCCGGTATTTTAAATTTTTTTTATTTTTAACCTCACTATTAGAAAAAACACACATAAAACCCTTATAATCTGACGATATTTTAAGAATTTTGCAGCTTGATTTAAATTATTAAAAATGAGCAAAACCCCCGCTGCATTATTCGACAAAGTATGGGATTCGCATGTGGTAAAGCATATTGACGACGGCCCCGATGTGTTGTTTATTGACCGGCATTTTATTCACGAAGTAACCAGCCCGGTAGCATTTCTGGGTTTGGAAAGCCGGGGACTGAAAGTGATGTTCCCTGAGAAGACCTTCGCTACAGCCGATCATAACACCCCCACCATTAACCAGCACCTGCCCGTTCAGGACCCCCTGAGCGCCAACCAGCTGAAGGCCCTGGAAAGCAACTCGGCCAAATATGGTATTTCACACTGGGGACTAGGCAATCCTAAAAATGGTATCGTGCACGTTGTGGGTCCCGAAAACGGTATTACCCTGCCGGGCATGACCATCGTTTGCGGCGATTCGCATACTTCAACCCATGGTGCATTTGGCGCTATTGCATTCGGTATCGGAACCTCTGAGGTTGAGATGGTTCTTTCAAGCCAGTGTATTATGCAGCCCCGCCCGAAGAAAATGCGTATTAAAGTAAACGGCCAACTGGGCAAAGGCATTACGCCCAAAGACGTGGTGCTGTACATCATTTCAAAACTCACCGCAGCCGGCGCAACCGGTTATTTTGTTGAATTTGCCGGTGATGTATTTGAGAACATGACCATGGAAGGCCGTATGACCGTGTGCAACATGAGTATTGAAATGGGCGCCCGCGGTGGTATGGTAGCTCCTGATGAAACCACCTTTAACTACATAAAAGGCCGTGAAAAAGCACCTAAAGGCGAAGCCTGGGACAAAGCACTGGCTTACTGGAAAACGCTGAAAAGCGATGAAGGCGCATTTTTTGATAAAGAATACAACTTCGATGCCGCAGATATTGAACCCATGATCACCTACGGAACCAATCCGGGTATGGGTATCGGTATCACCAAAAAGATCCCTTCTGCCCAACAAATTGGCAGTGGCCAGGCCAGCTTCGACAAGTCGTTAGCCTATATGGATTTCCACGAACAGGATAACATGATCGGCAAAAAAGTTGATTATGTGTTCATCGGCAGCTGTACCAACGGCCGTATCGAGGATTTCCGCGCATTTGCTTCTGTGGTGAAAGGCCGTAAAAAAGCCGATCATGTAACTGCCTGGATCGTGCCCGGTTCGCACATTGTTGAAGCACAAATTAAAGAGGAAGGTATCCTCGACATTCTGCTGGAAGCAGGTTTCCAGTTACGTCAACCCGGTTGTTCAGCCTGTTTGGCCATGAACGACGACAAGATCCCCGCCGGCAAATATGCGGTAAGCACCAGCAACCGCAACTTTGAAGGCCGCCAGGGTCCCGGAGCGAGAACCATGCTTGCCAGTCCGCTGGTAGCTGCAGCCGCTGCGGTAACAGGGTTTGTAACAGATCCGAGAGAACTGATTTAAAAAAGGCAACAGGCAACGAGGCATAAAGGCAACGGGAAAACGGTTAAAGCAGCCTGTTTTTGCTTATGGCTTACAGCTTGAAGCCTGCAGCTTTTAACACTAAGAATTATAAACTCAGCACTCACAATCAAACATGGCATACGATAAGTTCACTATACTAAAGAGCACCGCGGTACCTATGCCTATCGAGAACGTAGATACCGATCAGATCATTCCGGCCCGTTTTCTGAAAGCCACCGAGCGCAAGGGATTTGGCGATAACCTTTTCCGCGACTGGCGCTTCGAAGGCGATGGCACACCCAAAAAAGATTTCGTTTTAAACAATCCTGTCTATTCCGGTAAAATACTGGTTGGCGGTAAGAACTTCGGCAGCGGCAGCAGCCGCGAGCACGCAGCATGGGCCATATACGATTATGGTTTCCGTTGCGTGGTGAGCAGCTTCTTTGCCGATATCTTCAAAAACAACTCTTTGAACATCGGGATCTTACCGGTACAGGTAAGTGAAGCCTTCCTCGATAAGATCTTCAAAGCCATAGAGGCTAATCCGAAAACCGAACTGGAAGTAAACCTTCCCGAACAGAAGATCACCATTATTGGCGACGGCGCTTCAGAGTCATTCGAGATCAATGGCTACAAGAAGAACAATATGATGAATGGTTTCGATGATATCGATTTCCT
>CBIHPC010000109.1:0-18184 GCA_966211305.1 uncultured Niastella sp. | reverse complement strand
GCAACGATCTTTCCACCGAAATCCATCAGGTCGAGCGGAATGATCTTACCGGGATATGGAGAAGCAAAACTTACTTTCTTTTTGCCCTGTCCTACGTTGGAGAACGCGGTCATGAACAAACTTTCACCGGTGAGGATCCGTTTACCGGCCGACATCAGTTTGCCAAAGAAACCGGTATTGGGTTTGGCGCCATCGCCAAAAATGGTTTCCATTTGAATACCATCATCCATCATCATAAAGGCGCCGCTTTCCGCAATCGCCGTTTCACCCGGATCGAGCTCCACCTCAACATATTGCATTTCCTCACCGTAAATTTTGTAGTCTATTTCATGATTTGTACGCATGAAAATCAGTTTAAAGTTTTATTAATCAATTATAATTTCCGGGTAAGCGGTTACCAGATCTGAAATTCCACAACGGATTTCCGGTTCCCGTAACACCGATTTAATACAGAAAGGTTAGTCGCAAAATAACAATATTCGTTTCATGAGTTTAATTATTTTTTAGGTGGGGGATTGATAAATGGTTTGGACGCCCCATAATAATTCTTTTACCTTGCCATATCTCAATTAACAAAAATCACATATATGAAAAGAGCCGTACTGCTACTGGCTATTTCAATGCCATTCATGTACAAGGTGGCCGCTCAAACGAAGCTGGTTGAAAAGATAACGCGCCAGGGAAGTGAACTCGTTATTCCCTACGAAAAATATGTGCTGCCAAACGGCCTTACGCTGGTAGTGCATGAAGATCACAGCGATCCCATAGTGCAGGTAGATGTAACCTATCACGTTGGTTCGGCCCGCGAACAGATCGGCAAATCGGGTTTCGCCCATTTCTTCGAACACATGATGTTCCAGGGAAGCGATCACGTAAAAGATGAAGAACATTTTAAAATGGTCACTGATGCCGGCGGCACACTCAACGGTTCTACCAACCGCGACCGCACCAATTATTACGAAACGGTGCCCGCCAATCAACTCGAAAAAATGCTTTGGCTCGAAGCAGACCGTATGGGCTTCCTGCTCGATGCGGTTACTCAAAAGAAATTTGAAGTACAACGCGCTACCGTTAAAAATGAAAGAGGACAGAACTACGATAACCGCCCCTACGGCCTGGTTGGCGAAGTAACCGCTAAGAACCTGTACCCGTACGGGCACCCCTACTCGTGGTTAACGATCGGTTATATTGAAGACCTGAACCGGGTTGATGTAAACGACCTCAAGAATTTCTTCTTACGCTGGTATGGCCCTAATAACGCCACCGTAACCGTTGGCGGCGATATAAAAACTGCCGACGTGGTAAAACTGGTAGAAAAATATTTCGGCTCAATCCCCCGTGGTCCCGAAGTAGAAAAAATGGTGGTGCCCGCTGTGGTGCTCGATAAAGACCGGTATGTTTCCTATACAGATAACTACATCAGGCTGCCGCTGCTCAATATGGTTTATCCTACAGTACCTAATTTTCATAAAGACATGCCGGCGCTCAACTGCCTTGCGCAAATTCTCGGACAGGGCAATACCTCCTTATTGTATCAGCAACTTGTAAAACCGCAACTGGCCTTACAGGCTAACGTGTACAGTCAGCTTACAGAGCTTGCCGGTGAGTTTCATCTGAGGGTAGTACCCTTACCCGGTAAAACGCTGGCAGAAATGGAGCAACTGGTTCGCGCCACACTCGACAGTTTTGAAAAACGCGGCGTTACAGATGAAGATATAGAAAAATTCAAAGGCAGTACGGAAGCGAAATACATAAACGGTTTGCAAAGCGTTTCAGGAAAAGTGTTTCAACTGGCCGCCTTCCAAACCTTCACCGGTAACCCCAACATGATAGGCACTTTGCTTAAAATGAACAGTGCAGTTACCAAAGAAGAAGTAATGCGCGTGTACAATCAATACATAAAAGGAAAACGCTGTGTGGTATTAAGCGTATTACCAAAAGGACAGGAAAACGTAGTGGCTGCTGCCGATAATTATGAAGTAGATAAAAGCAATTACACCGCGCCCGATTATGGATATGCAGGTTTAAAATATACAAAGGCCAAAGATAATTTCGATCGCAGCAAATACCCGGGCACCGGCCCCAACCCTGTGGTAAAAGTGCCGGCTTTCTGGCGGAAGGATCTGCCCGGCAAGATCAAAACAATAGGGGCAGAAAACCATGAAATACCAACCGTAACTCTCATTATTTCCATTCCCGGCGGACATTTATTGCAATCAAAAGACACCGCAAAGATCGGGCTGGCCAGCCTGTTTGCCGAAATGATGAATGAAGACACAAAGCATTACACAGCCGAGCAAATGACCATTGCCCTTGAAAAACTGGGTAGTACCATCGAGGTCAGCAGCAGCCGCGACGCCATTGTATTCACGGTAGAAGCACTTAAAAAGAACATTGATAAAACACTCGAACTGTTGCAGGAGCGGCTGTTCAATGCAAGGTTCATAGAAAGCACATTCAACCGCGTACAACGGCAAACGCTTGAAAGTCTGAAACAATCGAAAACCCGACCGGCAATAGTGGCCGACGATGTGATAGCAGCAGTGAACTATGGCCCAAACCATATCTTAGGCATGAATGAAAGCGGTACTGAAAGCACTATTAAAAACATTACCCTGCAGGACGTAGAGAATTACTATAAAAACTACATCACCGCCAACAATACAAAAGTGGTAGTGGTGGGCGATATTACCCAAAATGAAATTTTGCCCAAACTGGCCTTCCTGAGCAAACTGCCCAATAAAGCCATCGTGTTGCCTTCGGTAACTGCCAAACCAAAAGAAGTTGACAAGTCGAGAATTTACCTGGTGAATGTTCCCAAAGCAGCGCAAACAGAATTCAGAATAAGCCATGTTACCGGTTTGAAGTACGACGCTACCGGTGAATATTACAGAACAGGTTTAATGAACTTCACCCTCGGCGGTGGTTTTAACGGCCGGGTAAATATCAACCTGCGTGAAGATAAGGGCTGGACCTACGGCGCCCGTACTACCTTCAACGGTGATGAATATACCGGCGACTTCACTTTTAGTTCGGGCATAAAAGCCGATGCTACTGACAGCGCCCTTACAGAAGTAATAAAAGAATTCAGATCATACGCCGCCACCGGTATAAAAGAAGAGGAACTGGCGTTCATGAAAAACGCGATCGGCCAACGCGACGCTTTGCGCTATGAAACAGGTACGCAAAAAGCAGGTTTTATTCAACGGATGCTGCTGTATAACTTACCCGCCAATTATGTTTATCAGCAAAATAAGATCCTGAAGAACATTACCAAACCGGAAATTGATGCACTGGCAAAAAAATATATCAATGCCGATAAAATGAATATGGTGCTGGTTGGCGATAAAGCACGCATTTTACCCGGCCTGCAAAAAACGGGTTATGAAATAGTGGAATTAAATACCGATGGGAAAATGATTGATGGAGGCGAAGTAAAAAAGGGCTTTTAGCCAATTTGATAATGTGATAATTCGATAATGTGATAATTGAAATACATTAAAAAATCCCCTCCGACGCATCGGGGGGATTTTCATTATCGAATTATCTCATTATCCAATTATCACATTAGTTTTAAAACCAGCTTCCCAAAAACGCTTCATTCACTTTCTCTTTCTTACCGGCCAGTTTTCTTCTTCTGCGTCTTACTTTATAGTTGTGCCTTACCATGGTAACGATCATCATGGGTAAAAACAGGATGGTCAATGGAGGAATACCCATAAACGAAACCCATTTACCACCATACATGTTACGCATTGGTCTTCTCAACCGCTCGGCGATCAAATACATCGCAGGCAGGATCAGCAGGGTCATAAAGAAGGCGAATGCCAAACCGAAGATGATGGTCCATGACAACGGTTTCCAGAACACCACGTTATCACCACCGAAGAAGATGTGCGGGTTCAGTTCTGAGAACAGGGTAACGAAGTTGATGTTCAAACCAACTGCGAGCGGTATCAAACCTAAGATCGCAGCCAGGGCGGTCAATAATACCGGAATGATACGCGTTTTTCCGGCCTGTACCAGCGCTTCCCTTGTTTTCATACCACGCGCCCGTAGCTCATCGGCGAACTCTATCACCAAAATACCGTTCTTCACTACGATACCCGCCAAACCTACGATACCGATACCTGTCATAACCACCGATACCTCCATACCGGTAAAGGCAAAACCAAGCAACACCCCTATCACACTAAAGATGATCTCCGTTAATATGATCACCGGTTTACTGATAGAGTTGAACTGTATAACCAGGATCAGGAGAATAAAGAACAAAGCTATCACCAGCGCTTTACCAAGGAAGGCGCCTGTTTCAGCCTGTTGCTCTCCTTCACCCGTTTGCTTAATGGTTACGCCATCGGGTTTTTGCTTGAAGTTATTGATATGTCCGGTTATCACCTGGTTTACCGCTGTAGGTGTAAAGCCGGTCAATACGTTAGACCGAACGGTGATCACGCGTTTCTGGTTTTTCCGTTTAACGCTACCCAGTGTGCTGGTATAATCAACCTTTACCAGTGAGCTGATGGGTACGCTTTTCGTTTGCCCTGTTGCCATATCGCGGAAGGTAATGTTCATATTCAGCAGATCGGCCAGGCTCTTCCGTTGGCCTTCGAGGTTGCGCAATTGAATCTTGTATTCATCTTCACCATCTTTGATCTTCGACACTTCTCTTCCGAATACGGCCGTCCTGATCTGTTGCCCTATCTGAGCGGTAGACACGCCTTCGATCAATGCCCGCTCGCGGTCGACCGTAAAGGAAACCTCGGGGTTGGTAAGGTCGATATCCATTTTCAATTCCTCCACACCTGGAACCTGTATTGAATCGAGGTAATTTTTAAGCGATACCGCTGTTTTGATGAGGTCATCAAATTCTTCGCTCGCTACCTCAATGTTAACAGGCGGTTCGGTTGGCGGACCGTTCTGTTCCTGGTCGACCGAAATTTCCGCCCCGGGAATGCCTTTTATTGCCTGTCGAATTGAATCAAGTATCGGTTTGGTGGCAACGCCCTTGCGTTTTTCAAACTCCACGAAAGAAACCTGTATCCGTCCCAGTTCGGGTCTTGTACTTCTGTCGCCGCTGTTGGGATCGCTGGCGCCTACCGCTACGTTGCTGATCACACTCTCAACAATGGGATTTTCTTTATAACCCCCTTTGCCGTCTTTATCCATATGCAGTATGCGGTAAACTTTTTCTTCCAGTGTGTGGGTAATAGAATCGGTATACTCCACATCGGTACCTACCGGTAGTTTGAGATAAACATAGATCTGGTTGGGATCGCCGCCGGGGAAGAACACCACGGGCACATTACGTGCACCAAAGAACCAGAAAGTAAGTATGAGCAAACCGAATGTACCTAACAGTAAGTGAACAGGGCGCCATCCTTTCAACGCCCAGCGTAATGAAGTTTCATAATGACCCATGATCCAGGGCAATGCACGGTTCTGAAAACCGTGGATCATATCATCGAGCACATACTTGTTCAGGATGATCATGAGCACAATGAAGATCAGGAAGTTTCCAAGGAAGGTAAAACCTGCCAGGTCTAACAGGAGGCCAACACCCAGCGTAATCCACAATGATGGTTTGCGGAAGATGGCTGATTTGGGCGGTTTCGCATCTCCTTCGGGATGGTTCATGAAGTCAACCGCAAACACGGGGTTCATGATAAAGGCAACTATCAACGATGCGGTAAGCGTAAAGATGAGCATCGTTGGCAGGTAAATCATGAACTTACCAATGATCCCCGGCCAGAACAACAGCGGGAAGAACGGCGCCAGCGTTGTTAAGGTGCCCGCCAGTACCGGAATGAATACTTCACCCGCGGCCATCATGGCCGACCGTTCACTGGTAAGGCGGCCATTGCCCTGTACGAAGATGCGGTGTGTATTTTCAATTACCACTATGGCGTCATCCACGATAATTCCCAAACCGAACAACAGGGCGAACAGCACAATGAAGTTGAGGGTAACATGCGTACCAACAATGAGGTCGGCAGCAGGCAAAAAGATGAATGCCACGAACATACTCAGCGGCACCGACAGGGCCACGAAGAACGCGTTGGTAACACCCATGAAGAACATGAGGATGATCAATACCAGTACGAAACCGATAACGATGGTGTTCACCAGTTCGTTGAACGATGTACGGGAAGCTTTACTTTGATCACCGGTAACTGAAACGTTCAGGTCTTTCGGAAACTGGCTTTCCTGCATTTCCTCCACTACTTTCTTTACCGCATCTGAAGTTTCGATAAGGTTCTCACCGGCGCGTTTGATAATATTCAGCGTAATTACGTTTTTGCCATTCAACCGCGCATAGCTTTCCCTTTCCTTGATGGTATCCTTTATTTCGGCAATATCTTTCAGGTAAATAGGCGCCCCGCCGGTGTTGCGAACAACCACCTTCTGAATATCGTATGCGGTTTTGAACTGTCCCTTCAACTGCAGGGTACGTTTGGTATTACCAACATCGAGCAAACCGCCGGAAATATCGAGGTTCTCGCGTGAAACAGCTCCGGCAATATCATCGAAGGTAATACCGGCGCTACGCATTTTATAGTTGTCGACATTGATCTGGAACTCGCGTTCGGGCGCCCCAACCAGGTCTACCCGGTTCAATTGCGTCAATTCTTCGAGGCGGTCCTGCAGATCGTCGGCATATTCTTTCAACCGGGGCAGGTCATAATCGCCGTACAGGTTTACATACATGATGGGCTGCTCCGAAAAGCTCACCTCCATTACAGAGGGCTCTTCGGTAAGGTCGGTAGGCAGGTCGGGTTTGGCCTTGTCAACGGCATCTTTTACCTTTTGAAGCGCCACATCGGTTTTTACATCGGTGCCAAACTCAACCATAATGGCTGAATAATCTGCTACCGAAGTACTGGTTGTTTTATTGATCTTGGCACCCGTTATACCCTTGATCTGTTTTTCAATGGGGCGGGTAACCAGGTTTTCGATATCCTTTGGCGAGTTACCGAAATATATGGTTTGAACATAAATGGTAGGGATAACGATATCGGGAAATTGTTCTTTAGGTAAGGTAACGAACTGGAATACGCCGATCAAACTCACGATCAGCATTACCAGGTAAATGGAGGTTTTGTTTTTTATACTCCATGTGGTTGGACCGAAATTTTTGAACTTACCTGTAATATTTTCTAAAACACTCATACAATGAATTTGGTGTGTAAGTAAGTCTTCCTAATGCTATTTACTTTTACCGGCAGCAGCGGCGGGCTTGTTACTCTCGGCGGTAACCGGCTGGCTGGCATCGGTAATGATGGCCTGGCCGTCGTACAACCCCTGGAAACCGTCAGTGATCACTACATCGCCGGTTTGCAAACCGCTTTTTATTTCGAGCTTATCGCCATACAACAATCCCGGAACTACGGGCCTCTTTCTGGCTACCTGCTTATTGCCTTCTTTGGCGGCTACCATAATGAATTTTCCTTTTTCATCGTTCTGAATGGTATTGATAGGAATCGTGATTGCATCAGGCACTGAATAATCCTGAATACGAACCATGGCTATCTGGCCGGGGCGGAAACTGCCATTGCCGGGAATTTTTCCTTCAATATAAAACGACCGCGTATTGGGATCGATGAGCCTGCCGGCTACCGACACTTTTGTTTTGATCGATTTGTTATTATCCTCAGGAAGTGTAACCAACAGGTTGGTGCCTTCTTTTACTTTTGTCTGGTATGCTTCAGGGACATCGGCAGTAACTTTCAGGTTATTGGTGTTTACTATGGTAATACCAAGCATCGATGCAGTTGCACCGCTGAACGTTTCACCTACTTTTATATTCACCCTTTCGGCCACCCCGGAAATTTCGGCATATACATTCGACATATCCAACTCTTCTTTTAACAGGTCGATCTGTTTTTCCAGGTTATCTACATTGCTCTTTGCATTCAACAATTCCACTTCGGTGCCTATCTTCTGATCCCACAGGTTTTTACGGCGCTCATATAAGGTTTGGGCCAGTTTCAACTGCACATTGGCCTGTTCGATCTGGCGGCGGGTTACTGCATCGTCGAGCTTCATCAGCAACTGGCCTTTTCTTACATTATCACCTTGTTTTACGTACAATGCTTTTACCTGGCCGCCCTGACCGCGGGGTGTTACAACCGCTTCATTATCGGTTCCTACCTTACCCTGCAGATCTATATAGTGAGTGAAGGGGCTTGAAGTAACCGGCGTTAACACAACCAGTTTCGGCTTTTCGGGCAATTTGAAACTGGTATCCAGTTTTGCAATTTCCTTTTCCAGCTTTGTAATTTCGGCGCCGGTTTCTACCTGTTTGGTTTTTAGTTTTTCAAGCTCTTCTTTTTTCTTCTCCAGTTCACTTTTACCAGCACATGCTGTCATAAAAAGTATAACTGCTGCAGTGCCCATTATGTTATACGTACGTTTCATATCTAATAATTTATCCGGTGATTGCATTTGTTGGTTTAGAGTTTTATAGCGTATGGATTTTACAGTTTTCCTATGGCCTTTAAATAATCGATGCGTGCAATGATGGCTTCCTGCAGCGCGGTTATATAATTGGTTTGTGCGGTTTTAAGATCGGTTTGCGCGGTGGTGATCTCTGTATTGGAACCTAAGCCCGCCTCATACTTCTTCTTCGTTTGTTCATACACATCTTCGGCCAGTTTCATATTCTTCTTTTGAAAGTCCATAGCTTCAACCGCCGTTTTGAAATTAGCCCGGGCGCTGTCCACCTCCTGATCGATAGATAATTTCAAATTCTCTATATCGTTGGAAGTTTTCTGCAGATTCAATTTTGCCGTTTCAATTTTCGAGCGGGTGCTGAAACCGTGAAAAAGCGGTACTGAAATATTCACCCCGATATTTGAGAAAGTATACCAGTCGCCCCTGCCGAAAATATCGAACTTATTACGCATGGCGTTTTTCGAATACGAACCGGTAAGCCTTACCGTAGGGATCTGGCTCAATTTGTACCGTTTTACATCGAACTCGCGCAGCTTTTTTCCCAACTCTGCATACTGGAACTCTTTTCTGTCAGCATAGTTATAGGTGCTGGCTTCAAGGATCCCATCTTTAATCATGCTATCGCTGAGCGTATCTTTCAATGTAACCTCATCTTTAACCGGCATACCCATCAGCACTTTCAGTCCCAGATATCCCTTATAGATCATCGTTTGTACTTTCTTCTTTTCGGTCTCAAGGTTAGCTATCTGTACAGTTATCTTGTCAACATCGAGCTTTTCCGAAAAACCGTTCTTATACATTTCTTCGGTATCATGATGCAGTTTTTGTAACCGGGCAATGTTGGCATCGAGTAACTCGAGCTGGGTTTTACCGGTTACCAACTGATAATACACTTTGTAAACGTTTGACTTTATCAGTTCTTCGGTTACTTCAATATTGGCTTTTGCCCATTGCAGCGAAGTTTCCCTTGCCTGCAGGCCAACGAACACCTGGCCGTCGAATAAGATCTGACTAAGGTCAACGCCTATATTAGCCGTATACTTTGTCCCGAACTGCGCTTCGATCAACCCGAAGTCGCTGGGCGAAATAATCGGCTGGCCGGCAGCGTTCTTCACCCCTTCCTGCTGTAACACGCCGTAAGTACCGGCGGCAATAAAGTTGGGGAAGGCCTGTACGGCAATGTTGGGATTGTATTGCGCGCCTGCCCTTGCATCGAGTTGTGGGAACGCCTGCGAAGTGATCTCGCGGTTGGTTTGCTCCTGCAATTTATAGTCGAGCAGGATATTTTTAACCCTTACACTGTTCTTCTTTGCATATTCAACTGCTTCTTTTACGGTTAATTCATGCTTTTGCTGTGCCAGTGCAGGTTGTATTATACTTGCCAGTACAACCACCAGGGCGATGCTATTTATGCTTGCCGGTTTCAGTTTCATAGTTCTTTGCATTTTTATTTCTATGCTGTTGATATTTTAAGATAAGTTTATGTCCTTTCAGGGATGCAACCCCGAAAACGTAATGCTCAATGATAGCTTTGGTAACTTCTGATAATTTATACCGGGAAGGCGGGAAAAGGTCTATGTTGAAGGGGATCATCATCGATTCTAACCTGAACTTCGATAATACATCAACATCTACATCGGGGCGGTAGAGCCCATCCTTTATGCCCCACTCCAGGTTTTTTCGAATCACCTGTAACAGGAATTTATTTTTATGCTCCATAAACCGCTGGAATGCCCGAATATGGAACTTTTCCATGTCGTACAGCACCATTGGGTTCATGCTGCTTAATTGTTCAACTACCTGGTCAACGGTTAAAAAGATCTCTTCGATTGCATCCTTCGCATTCTCGCCGCACTTCATGCAATCGTTCTGCATATCGAGCACCTCATCCTCCACTACCGCATCAACCAGCTCGTTCTTATCAGTATAATACTGATAGATCGTTTTTTTCGACATGCCCAGCTGATTGGCTATATCATCCATGGAAACAGAGCGAATACCATATCGTAAGAACAGTTCTTTCGCTTTTTCCCGGATCCTCACTTTTGTGTTTCCTTCTGTTATCATAATAATCGGGAACAAAACTATAGAAACTTTTTTCGTTACCAAAGTTTCCATCCCCATTTTTTAACCGCCGGTAACAAAGCAACGGCGCGAACAACTGTTCGTTTTATAACCATTCGCCGGTACCTCCACCAGGGAACCGGCGCCACCCTTATATTTGCTAACCGATTGCTTTCCAATTCAAAACATGCATCTTTACACAACCTTATTTTACCAGCCAGCAGAAGTGGGCTAATTTTGGGATGCAAAACAAAGCGCAACATGAAATCTCCTCATATATTTAAAAAGTTTATACAATATTTCCTGCAGGGGCTAATAATTTTAGCGCCGATCGCCATCACCATTTATGCAGTGACGGCCTTATTTAATTTTATTGATAATATTTTACCCAGCCTCATCGGGTATTTTTCTCCCGACCTGTTAGGCACTGACGCCAATGGCAACCCTAAAAAAATTCCGGGGCTTGGTTTTATTCTGGTAACGCTCATCGTTATACTGGTGGGTTATATCTCTTCTTCGTTTATCGTAAGTAAACTGGTTGATCTGTTCGATAAAATACTCGAACGCACTCCTGGTATCAAACTGTTGTATTCAACCGTAAAAGACTTTTTTGAAGCCTTCGCCGGCAATAAAAGGAAGTTCGATAAATCGGTATTGGTAAGCATAGAAACAACGGATGTCTGGCAAATAGGTTTTATTACCCAGGAAGACCTGCATGAGTTTGGCCTGCAGGAATATGTTGCCGTTTATGTTCCGCAATCATATGCCTTTACCGGCCGCCTGTATTTTGTAAAGGCCGACAGGGTGCGCCTGATAACCGATATCAGTTCGGCGGAAGCAATGAAGTTTGCCATCTCGGGCGGGGTAACTACAATTGAGGAGGATGATAGGAAAAGTTGATTGGTTGACAAGTTAACAAATTGACAGAAGTGCCAAAGGTGTAAAGGCTTTTGCAGGAGCAAGCCGGGTTATTCAGTTGTTCAGTTTGAGCGAACCTTCGCATATGCTACGGCTATTATATCATTCACCGGTCGGCCGTTGGCCGACCTTTTTCTTTCGGCGGCTAACCCGCCGCCGAAGCGCCGGTACAGGCGGTTGACAACAAAGAACTCAGCGCTAAGTACTGAGAACTATGAACTGAGAACTGAAATTACCCGACAACAACCGGCTATTCAGCCTTCCTCTTTTTATCTTTACACACTCTATTCATGAGAAAGCTGCTACTCATAACATTATTGGTTCTAAACTATACACACCTTTTCCCCTGGGGCTTTTATGCGCACAAACAAATAAACTATTATGCGGTTTTTATGCTGCCGCCCGAAATGCTGGTGCTGTATAAACCCAACATCCTGTTCCTGAGCGATCATGCCGTTGACCCCGATAAACGGCGATATGCCGTAGCCGGGGAAGGCGCCCGCCACTATATTGATATTGACCATTACGGCGTTTACCCATTCGATTCATTACCCCGTAACTGGCACAAAGCGCTTGAAAAATATGGCCGCGATACCCTGCAGAAATATGGCATCGTTCCCTGGCATATTCAAACCATGCTATTCCGCCTCACCGCTGCCTTTAAAGAAAAAGACCAGGTTAAGATCCTGAAGCTGTCGGCCGATATAGGCCATTACATTGGCGATGCACATGTACCGCTGCATGTATGCAGTAACCATAACGGCCAGCTCACCAACCAGCACGGCATTCATGCCTTTTGGGAATCGCGCATACCCGAACTGCTGGCCGCCAATTCCTGGGATTTCATGATTGGCAAGGCCGGATATATTTCAAACCCGGTATCGTTTACCTGGAAACGCGTGCTTGAAAGCGCCGCTGCTGCAGACAGTGTGCTGAGAATAGAAAAAGAACTGACCACCCGCTTTTCAGGCGATCAGAAATATTCATTCGAGCCACGGAACGGCCAGGTTATTCGTCAATATTCTACCCGCTACTGCCTGGCGTACAATCAGGAGCTAAATAACATGATCGAAAGACGCATGCGCCAATCCATTGCAGCCGTTGCTTCCTTCTGGTATACCGCCTGGGTAAATGCCGGCCAGCCCGATCTGAAACAACTCATAAATAAAAACTTCAGCGAGCAGGACCACCGGGAATTTGACAAACTGAATGCCGCCTGGTTATCCAGAGAGGCAAAAGGAAAAGATTGTGATTAGCTCATAATGAACAACTTACGCACCCCATGTAAAATTCGCCCTGCCTATAGTCACTCGAATTGAATACTTTTGCACTCCTTCTAATTTAACGAAACAATGATGCACAATTTTAATGCAGGGCCCAGCATTCTGCCCCGGGAAGTATTCAAACAAGCCAGTGAAGCCATTTTAAATTATAACAATTCCGGTTTGTCGATCCTGGAGATCGGTCATCGTACCGACCTGTTTCAGGCAGTAATGGATGAAGCCATTGCGCTTGTGAAAGAATTAATGCAGCTCGATGATCAGCATGAAGTATTGTTCCTGCATGGTGGCGCTTCTACCCAGTTCTTTCAGATTCCCATGAACCTGTTGAATGATAATGAAATAGCCGCTTATACCGATACCGGTACCTGGAGTGCCAAAGCTATAAAGGAAGCCAGGATCTTTGGCCATGTTGAAGTGGTAGCCAGCGCCAAGGAGTCGAATTACAATCACCTGCCCAAACAATTTACAGTTCCCAAAACCGCCAGGTACCTGCACCTTACCACCAATGAAACCATTCACGGTGTGCAGTGGCACGATTTTACACCATTTTTTGAAGCCGGAGTACCACTTGTAGCTGACATGAGCAGTGATATCCTGAGCCGTAAAATAGATTTCAACAAATTCGACCTTATTTACGCCGGTGCTCAAAAAAATGTTGGCGCTGCCGGTGTAAACCTGGTGATCGTAAACAAGAACATTCTCGGTAAGGTAACCCGCAAACTGCCTTCTATGATGGATTATCGCAATCACATCGAGAACGGCTCAATGCTGAATACCCCACCGGTGTTTGCGGTATACGTTTGTATGCTTACCCTGCGCTGGTTGAAAAACCTGGGCGGTGTTGATGCTATTGAAAAGATCAATAACCAGAAAGCGCAACTACTGTACAACGCCATCGATAGCCTGCCTGTGTTCAAAGGCACTGTTATCAATAAAGAAGACCGCAGCATTATGAATGCCTGCTTTGTAATGGATAATGCCGGGCTGGAAAAAGAATTTCTGACCCTCTGCAAACAGCACAATATCGTTGGCATAAAAGGCCATCGCAGCGTGGGCGGGTTCAGAGTTTCCCTATACAATGCATTACCGCTTGAAAGCGTGCAGGTGCTCACCGGTCTCATGCAGGAGTTCGCCGGTAAAAAAGGTTAACCCCAAGCCCCGCCAGCTGGCGGAGAGCAAAAGGCAAATCTACCTTATGAACCAGTTGAAGCTCTTAAATTCGCGATACAAAATTTAACCACGGTGCCGCCAATTCCCCTCCTTCAGGAGGGGTTAGGGGAGGTTCCACTTAATTGATAGAATAATGGCAAACATTTCTCCTTTCAAAGCCCTGCGCCCGCGTCCCGAACTGGCCAGGCAGGTTGCTTCCCGTCCTTACGATGTATTGAATTCAAAAGAGGCGCGTGAAGAAGCTGTAGGCAACCCCTATACTTTTCTGCATATTACCAAATCAGAGATCGATCTGCCAGATGATATCGATATTCACAGCGCACCGGTATACGAAAAAGCAAAAGAGAATATCACGGCATTTATTCAACGCAGTATTTTGTTCAGGGAAGACAAACCCTGTTACTACATATACCAACTGGTAATGAACGGCCGCAGCCAGACCGGACTGGTTGCCGCCAGCTCGGTTGACGATTACGAAAATGATGTGATCAAAAAACATGAGTTCACCCGCCCCGAAAAAGAGCAGGACCGCATCAATCACATCAAAACCACCGGCGCTCAAACCGGTAACGTATTCCTCGCTTACCGAAACAACGCCGAAGTAGATACGCTGATTGAGAACTGGAAGAACACGCATTCGCCGGTGTACGATTTCGTAGCCGATGATGCTATCAGCCATACCATTTGGGTGATCACCGATGACTCGATAAATGAAGCCATCACCAACCTGTTCAAAACGCAAATTCCGCAAACCTACATCGCCGATGGCCACCACCGCGCCGCATCAGCCGCCAAAGTGCGAAAGGCATTGGGCAGCCAGGCAAAATCGGAAGCCGATTATTTCTTAACTACCCTGTTCCCGTCGAACCAGTTATACATAATGGATTATAACCGGGTAATTAAAGACCTGAACGGATTCACCGAGGCCAGCCTGCTTGAAAAATTAGGCGCTTCTTTTACCATAGAAAAAGCTGCTACCGCCGTTGCGCCCGCCAAACTGCACCAGTTCGGCATGTACCTCAAAGGCCAGTGGTATACGCTCACCGCCAAAGAAGGTACCTGGACCGATGACCCCATCGGTGTGCTGGATGTATCAATTTTGTCGAACCTGGTACTTGATCCCATCTTAGGCATTAAAGACCAGCGGACCGACAAACGCATCGATTTCGTAGGCGGTATCCGCGGATTGGGCGAGCTGGAGAAAAGAGTGAACAGCGGAGAAATGGCCGTTGCCTTCAGCCTGCACCCCGTAACCATTCAGCAGTTATTCGATATTGCTGATAGCGGTAATGTAATGCCGCCCAAAAGCACCTGGTTTGAACCCAAACTGCGCGACGGGCTGCTTACGCACCTGATCGAAGGGTAGAACAAGTTAACGGATTAACAGCGCCTGCCCCGATGTAGTTGGGGAATTGCCGGTGCACTTTCCAAAGTCTAAACGAGTGTACAGAAAACTCAATGCAATAAAAAGCCGGAGCAGTTGGCCCACGCAACGCCTCCGGCTTTTGTTTTGTAACCCGGCCAGCAAAAACTGATCAACGGCTACCTGATACATTTCCTGAAGAAAAAACACTAACCCCCGGCGTTTTAATAAGCCCAACTTTTCAACCCTGCCCCCGATTTTAACGTTCTTTGCCCCTGTCAGTCCTTTCCTTCCCTTATCTTTGAACTGTATGAAATATCTTTTACCAGTTGTAGGCTTATTGTTTGCCGTAAATATGACACAGGCCCAAACCGAGCCTGGTGATGTGAAATCTGTACAGGAAACTGCTAAAAATTATATGAAGCAGGGCGATTATTCCAACGCCGTGCTGGTGCTGAACCGGGGTTTACAAAACAATACCGATAACCTCGACCTACAGAAAGACCTGGCATTTGCCTATTACCTTAACCGCGACTATGTACGCGGTCTGGAAGTAGCCAAAAAATTCCCCGAACGCCAGGACGTGGATGTGCAAAGCTTTCAGATCCTGGGCATGATATACAAAGCCATTGAAGAAGTAAAGGATTGCGAGAAGATGTATAAAGCCGCCCTGAAAAAATTCCCCAACAGCGGCACCCTCTTCAATGAGTACGGCGAAATGCTGTGGAGTAAGAAAAACTATAGCGATGCCATAAAACAATGGGAAAAAGGCATAGAAACCGATCCCGGTTATTCGGGCAACTACTATAACGCCGCCAAATATTACTTTTTCACTCCCGATAAAGTGTGGGCGCTGATCTACGGCGAGATCTTCGTAAACCTCGAAAGCTATTCAAAACGCACCGCAGAGATCAGGAACGTGCTGCTCGATAGCTACAAGAAACTGTTTACCGACGCCAACATGATGAAGGACCAGGATACAAAAAATGAATTTGTAAAGGCCTTCCTCGAAAACATGAAAACCCAATCGGCCTTTATAGGAACTAACGGTGTTAATGCCGAAACCCTGTCGGCCGTACGCACCAAGTTCGTCCTCGACTGGTTCGCCAAAAACGCAAACAAATTTCCCTTCCGCCTGTACGAATATCATCAGCAGCTGTTAAAAGCAGGGATGTTCGATGCTTATAACCAATGGTTATTCGGCACCGCCGGCAACCTGTCTGCTTATGAAAACTGGACCAAAACCCACCAGGAAGACTACAACAAGTTTGATTACTTTCAGCACAACCGCGTATTTAAAGTACCGGGGGGACAGTATTATCAAACGGTAAAATAATCGAATGGCCCCGACGTTACACGCCGGGGCTTTTTTTATTAGCGCAGATTCGTTAAATTCAATTAACGTAAATCCGGCAGTCCCGTTTGCCAACCTGCCCCGGCCAGGCCGGGATTTTCCCTGCTGATTGTCCGGATCAAAAAACAACATCTATGACCGAACCCAAACGTCTATTCGATTGCCTGCAGATCCATTTGAAAAGTAAGCCGCTGCCCAATATGCTGGCTGCCAAAGAGAATGGTAAATGGAGAACGTACAGCACAGAGGAAGTAAATAATACCGTAAATAAATTAAGCGCAGGTTTACTGAACCTGGGCATCCAGTGCGGCGATATGACCGCCGAAAAGCGCGATAAAATTGCCATTCTGAGTAAAAACCGGCCCGAATGGGTGATGCTCGACCTCGCCGTTCAGCAAACCGGCGCTATTTTAACTCCAATTTATCCCACCATCAACGTACAGGACCTCGAATTCGTTTTGAACGACGCCCAGGTAAAGATCGTGTTCGTAAACGACGAAGAACTGTTTCATAAAGTATTAAGCGTAAAAGACCGCGTTCCCGCCCTAAAGGAAATTTTCACCTTCGAGCATGTGGCCAATGCCCGCCACTGGAAAGAAGTGACTGCCCTGGCCGACGAAGCGGCACACGAAAAAGTTAAAAACATTGCCGCGCAGATCAGGTACGAAGACCTGGCCACTATCATCTATACCTCAGGCACTACCGGTACGCCCAAGGGTGTAATGCTTTCGCACCGTAATATCCTGAGCAATGTGATGGCCTGCTACCCCTGTTTGCCCGCATTCCCCAATATGCGTTCACTCAGCTTTCTGCCGCTGAACCATATATTCGAACGCATGATCACCTACTTTTATCTGTTCCGCGGTATAGCCATTTATTATGCAGAAAGTATGGAAACAATCGGCGATAACCTGAAAGAGGTGAAGCCCGATATGTTCACTACGGTGCCGCGCCTGCTCGAAAAAGTATACGACCGCATTATGGCCAAGGGCGCCGAGCTCACCGGTATCAAAAGAAAATTATTCTACTGGGCGCACGACCTCGCAACCCGGTATGAGATCAATAAACCAATGGGCTTTAGCTACAATATGCAGCTGGCGCTCGCCAACAAACTTATTTTCAGCAAGTGGCGCGAGGGCCTCGGCAATAACCTCAAATGTATTGTAAGCGGCGGCGCGGCCTGCCAGGTGCGTTTAATACGCATTTTCACCGCAGCGCGTATTCCGATCCTCGAAGGGTATGGCTTAACTGAAACCTCGCCTGTTATCAGCGTAAACCGGTTCGAAGAACATAACCGCAGCTTTGGTACGGTTGGCCCCCTCATTGACGACGTAGAAGTAAAGATTGCCGAAGACGGCGAAATACTGTGCAAAGGCCCCAACGTTATGATGGGCTATTACAAACGCCCCGACCTCACGGAAGAAACCATGAGCGGTGAATGGTACCATACCGGCGACATTGGTATGATGGCAGATGGCAAATACCTGAAGATCACCGATCGCAAAAAAGAACTGTTTAAAACAAGCGGTGGTAAATACGTAGCGCCATTGCCGATAGAGAACAAACTGAAAGAATCCA
>CBIHPC010000108.1:0-18399 GCA_966211305.1 uncultured Niastella sp. | reverse complement strand
CCCGCCATGAAATCATTTAACGCCGGTATTACGCTCACCTTTTAAAACGAGTTACATGAACTTACAAAGAATACATACCATAATAAAGACCGTGCTCGTGGCAACCGTTTTAACGGGTTGTGAAAAGAACTTCCTCGAGACAAAAGTGGATACGCAGATCACGCCGGAGATGATCGACGCCAATTATGTTTCCCTGATAAACCTGGCCAATGCGCCTTACATTTATTTACGCAATGAATTCACGCTGCTCGACAGCAACCTGTTTGCACCGGTATCCGATGAAGCGGTACAAACAGCCCCCTCTGGCAACGTGCGGCTTTTTAACAACGGGAGCTGGAGCCCTTATAATAATCCCGATTCATATTACGGGAATTACTATGCAGGTATTCGGGCGGCTAATTACTTTATTGAACGTTCGGGTAATTACCGCTCTTTTCTTGCCCTTAACCGCGATACGGTTAGTGCATCGGGAAAGATCAACTATACCAACGATACGTTGAATATGGGCTGGTATGTGGCCGAAGCGCATATCCTGCGCGCCTGGTATTATTTTGAATTATCGAAACGTTATGGCGGGGTGCCGCTGGTGACCCAAACCCTGTCTGTAACCGATAATACCAATATACCGCGTGCATCCTATGATGAGATCATCAACTTCATCGTTAGTGAGGTTGACGCTTATAAGAACAGCCTGCAGCCTAACTGGAAAACATCTTCCTTCACCAGTAACGACGGCCGGCTGAACAGGGGAGCGGCCCTTGCCCTGAAAGCAAGAGCCTTGTTGTTTGCCGCCAGTCCGCTCCACAATACCGGTAACGACGTAACCAAATGGCAAAAGGCTGCCGCTGCATTGAATGATGTGATCGTATTCGGGCAGGGCGCCGGCGGCTATAATCTGCATGCCGACTACCGTAATTATTTTTTACAGAACAATACGCTTACCAGCAGTGAAACCATCTGGGCCATCAGGTACACCGCAGGCAACTGGCTCGAACGCAGCAATTATCCTATTGGCACTGCCGGCGGCGCCAGCGGTATAACGCCCAGCCATAACCTGGTGCAGGCCTATGAATACAAGGGCACACCCGACCCGGCCAATCCCTATGCCAACCTCGACCCCCGGATGGCTATGACCATTGTAACGAATAACAGTACCTGGAATGCCCGTACCATCGATGAAAGCGCCGGCGGCATCGACGATATGAAGAAAACAAATACCAGCCGCACCGGCTATTACCTGAAGAAATTCCTGAACGACGGGTTGAACCTGGTGCAGGGGGGTACGCAGGTGCATCACTGGCCGGTATTCCGCTATGGTGAAGTATTGCTCGAGTATGCAGAAGCCATGAATGAAGCGTATGGCCCGGATGACAACAATGGCTATGCCTTCACAGCACGCGAGGCATTGAATATGGTAAGGAACCGCACCGGCGTGGCCATGCCCGCTGTAACGGTTGCCGATGTGCCGGGGTTCAGGCAGGCGGTGAAACAGGAGCGAAGGGTTGAACTGGCGTTTGAGAATTACCGCTACTGGGACCTGCTGCGCTGGAAGGATGCCGCTGTCGCATTGAACCAACCCGTTACCGGGGTAACGGTAACAAAGAATGGTTCAGGTCAGTTTGTGTATACGCCATTCAATGTGGAGAACAGGGTGTTCGATGCTTCCAAAATGTATTATTATCCCTTTCCGCAATCGGAAATAATAAAATCAAATGGTGTGCTTGATCAAAATACCGGTTGGTAACAGACTCACAAAAAAAACAAATTATGAAACGCATCATACAACTATTGCTTGCTGTAGTGATCACAGGCGTGGCAACCATCTCCTGCGAGAAAGCAGCCTCTGAAAAAGAATATGGCTTTCAAAAGATCTTTATGCCGCAGGCTATTTTTAAATCGGGTGGTACCTCCAATAATTATCCCGTTCCTTCGGGTACCGACTCTTCTACCTATAATTACCAGGTAGATACAAAGGACAAGAAGCTGAACATCATTCTCGGCGCTGCGGTTTCAGGAACCGGCAACGAGAGCTTTACAGTTGATATAAAAGTGAATAATGACACAGTGCAGCAACTGTTATCAACCAATGTGCTCGATCCGGCTGTATATAAATTGATGCCTGCTTCCATGTATTCGCTTCCTGCAAATATGGAAGTGGAAAAGGGCGCGTTGTCGGGCTCTTTTAATTTATCGGTTGATATTGCCCAGTTAAAGCTCGATCAGTATGCCGGTAAATACCTGGTGCTGGCGGTACAACTGGCCAATCCAAGCCTGTACGAACTGAATGCCGCGCTTAGCACTACCATTGTTATAATAGATGTAGATGCGCTGGTGATCGGTCCCGCGGTTAACATAACCAACACTTATATCCTAAACCCGGGCAGTCCGTTCATTGCATCGGCAATGAATGGCAGCCGCTGGGGCACCCTGAAAGACTGGAAAGCCAATGCCGCAGCGCTTAGTCATGGCGGTGTGGGTGGTTTTTCCTTAGACGGCGATGGGGCTACCATGGACCTTGAATCGGGCTGGGGCTCACCGCTTATCGCCAATGGAAAATTATATCAGACCATCAATCTGCCCGCAGGCACCTATGCCTTTGACCCTTCGGGCGGCGCCTGGAAATGGCAGGGCACTAAAGACGCTGCTTATGTAGTGGTGGCGCCCGGCCTCGATACCATACCCGATTACAGCCAGATCGTTGGTAATACCACGGTGATGTATAAACAAATTGCAAAACCGCAGCCGCTGGTATATTTTGAGTTAAGCGCACCGGGCAAGGTTACGGTAGGCGTTGTGGTAAATTATGTACAGGATCAGCAGGGAATTAAGTCAACCAGGGTAACACTGTTCAATTACCCGAAACATTTATAGCACAAAAACAAAGCAATGCACAAGAAAGGTTTTACAGTGAAGATCGCGTTTCAGTTTCTCCTGCTTACCATTTTTAATCATGTTTGTCTGGCGCAAACACAGGCAAAAAAACAGGTGTACGACCGGTACAAAGCGTTCAATCCCGGTGAGCAATGGTACGACGACAGGGGAGAACTGATCAATGCCCATGGCGGCGGTTTGCTGTATAGCGGTAATACCGCGCAAGCGCGGTATTACTGGTTTGGCGAACGCCGCGGCCGGCAGGGAACAAATGGGGTGAATGTGTATTCCTCGCAGGACCTGTATAACTGGAAGTACGAAGCGCTGGCCCTGGCAACCGATAGCAACAATGCTGAAAGCGATATTGCGAGCGGTTGTGTAATGGAGCGCCCCAAGGTGATCTATAATGCGCGTACCCGCAAGTACGTAATGTGGTTCCATCTTGAATTGAAAGATAAAGGCTACAGCGCAGCCCGCGCCGGTGTGGCCGTGAGCGATAAGGTTACCGGTCCGTATAAGTTTATTGGCAGCTTTCGCCCCAATGGAAATATGTCGCGCGATATGACGCTGTTTGTCGATGATGACGGTTCGGCCTGGCATATGTATTCTTCCCGCGAAAATTATGATCTGCGCATAGCGCGGCTTACCGATGATTATTTACAACCTACAAAGGAAGATAAATTGTTGTTCAGTAATCACCGCGAAGCGCCGGCATTATTTAAGTACGAAGGGAAGTATTATTTAATAACCAGCGGCTGTACCGGCTGGGCGCCCAATAAAGCAACCATCCATACGGCAACATCATTAACGGGCCCCTGGACGCTGATGAACCATAACCCGATGGCCGGCCCTGGCGCCGATAGCACGTTTGGCGCCCAGTCGACCTACATACAACCCATAGCCGGTAAAAAAGATGCATTCATCTTTATGGCCGACAAATGGAATCCCGGCGATCTGCGCGATAGCCGTTACCTGTGGTTGCCGCTGCATATCAGGAACGGGCAACCGGTTGTTGAATACCAGCATAGCTGGGACCTGAACCTGTTTGCAAAAAGTAATCCCTATGAAAAGGAAGGTTACCAATTGGTATGGGCCGATGAGTTCAATACAACAGGCCGGCCCGATTCAACCCGCTGGCGGTATGAAGCAGGTTTTGTGCGCAATGAAGAATTTCAATGGTACCAGCCCGAGAATGCGGTTTGTAAAAATGGCCGGCTTGTAATAGAAGCGCGCCGCGAAGAAAAAGCCAATCCCAATTATACGGCCGGTCATAAAGACTGGCGCAGGAACCGCCCTTCTGTAAATTATACATCATCATGTTTGTTAACGGAAGGCAAAGCTTCCTGGTTATACGGCCGTTTCGAAATGCGTGCGCGCATCGATATCCGCAACGGCATCTGGCCTGCATGGTGGACGCTGGGTGTTGACAAACCCTGGCCCGGCAACGGCGAAATAGATATCATGGAATATTACCGCGGTAAGCTGCTGGCCAATATTGCCTGCCTTGGCAATAACCGGCGGCCCGAGTGGTTCAGCAATACCTTCTCCATTGATTCATTGGGCGGTGCGGCCTGGGCTAATCGGTTTCATGTATGGCGCATGGACTGGACGAAGGAATATATTGCCCTGTATGTGGATGGCACCCTGTTGAACAAGGTATCACTTGATGTACTGGCCAATAAAGACGGCAGCGGCTTTAACCCGTTCAAACAACCGCATTATATGTTGCTGAACCTGGCCATTGGCGGGCAGAACGGCGGCGACCCGGCTGCCACCACCTTCCCATCGTTGTTTGAGGTAGACTATGTGCGGGTGTACCAGAGAAAATGAGCGTTACTATTATTATATATTAGCAGTACGCCCTGTATTTTTATACGGGGCTTTTTTTTCCCATGCCAACATATATGCATTTCAATTTGAGAATATTAGCGTGTACTGAAAAAGTACGGAACAAAAACAAAAAAGTATAATGCGTAACTTTCTTCATACGCTTTGTACTATTCTGCTTTAGTATGAAACAATATTATTTTCTTTGGTGACATGATCAAAGATAATCGCTATAATATTGCCCGTATTTTTATCGAGAAAGGAGAGATTACAACGATTGCCCAGATCTTCGATTATATACCCAAATCAGTAGTGAGCCATGAATTAAGGACCAACAACAATCGCTTTACCCGGCTTATAAACGACCCGCTTGAATTCAAGTTGATAGAACTGTCGAAGATAGCGCGTGCCATTGGCATAGAAACAAAAGTACTGGTAAACATGGCCCTGCAGGATGAACACCGGCGTAACAGGAGTGGTAAAAAAGGCGCGAGGTAACATTTTCTGCCGGCGGCTTTGCTAATTCGATCTAAACAAAAAAGATACAAAATGAACAATTATCCGTTCTCATGAAACAAAAAAAATACGAAACAGTGATTTTTGTGATTTAATCACTATTTCTTTTTTTCTTTGAAAAATGAGTATGGATAAACGATATGAAAGTATAAAGTTCATGATCGAAACCGGACACATAACCGAATTTAAACAGATCTTCAATTACATTCCAAAGAGTTTATTAGGCAAACATCTTCATACCAATAATCCACGAATGACCCGCCTGGTTACAGAAGTTGATGATCTAACGGTACAGGAGATCGTTAGTATCAGTTCATTATTTGATGTAGCTTATGACAAAATAACACACATCGTGTTTACGCAATACCTGAAGGATAGAAAGATAAAGTGACTGAGAGATCAACCGTGCCACGGCTTGTGATGATGAGGCCGGGAACTTCCCCGGCGTCGCAAATGAACCATGGCACGGATAACTTTTCTGCTTCAAGCCCGTGATGGGCCACGTTTCAAAAACGTGGCCCAGCTTGTCACTTTTTTAGTATTCTAACGATTCGTTAAAGAGCTAAAGACGGAAAAAAATATTTTAAAAATACATCGAAACATTTCGATGCATCTATCTATATTTGTACCGGCAAAGCAAAATAGCCGGTATGGACAGCAAAAAATTTGAAAAGGTTTCCCGTGCGTTGGGTGATCCCAACAGGATCGTGATTTTGGAAAAGTTCAAAAAGACAAAAGACTGCCTTTATTGCGCCGAGATCCACGATAGCCTCGATCTTGCACAACCATCCGTATCGCACCACCTGAAACAACTGGTAGACGCCGATCTGTTACTGCCCGAAAAAGAAGGCCGCAACCTGAAATATACCCTGAACGAAAAGGTTCTTGACGATTACATTGCCTTTCTGAAAGCCTTAAAAGGCTGAACGCGGAACGCTAAACGCCGAACGCTGAATACTGAATACTGAACGCGAGCTTTGAATGGTAGAAGCAAGCGTTAAGCCTTAAGCGTTTAGCGTCAGGCATTTTTATTGCCCAATATATCGAAACATTTCAATATTTAAATTTATGAAGAAGTCGATCTACATCATGGCGCTGGGGGCATTTGGCATTATCACTACTGAATTTGGCATTATTGGAATTATGCCCGCCATAGCCAAACATTTCAACGTATCGATCGATACGGCCGGCTGGTTACTCAGCGGGTTTGCATTGACCATTGCACTAACGGGACCGTTCTCTGTGTTACTAACTTCTAAAATAAACCGAAAATGGATGATGTGCCTGGTATTGCTGATGTTTGTGGCGTCGAACGTCCTTTCGGCCCTATCACCCAATTTTACGGTATTGATGATTGCGCGTATTTTACCGGCATTCCTGCATCCCGTATTCTGGGCGGTAGCCACGGTAGCGGCTTCCAAACAGGTTGAACCGAAGGATGCGCCTAAAGCGGTATCGGTTGTACTGGGTGGGTTAAGCGTAGCTACAGTATTGGGTGTGCCTATCACCACGTATATTTCAGAATTGATAAACTGGCAGGCTTCTTTTTATGTATCGGGTATAATCAATCTCATAGCGTTTGCCGCGCTGCTGGCTTTTGTTCCTTCGATGCCGGTAACGGAAAAACAATCGGTGAAAAGTCAACTCGTAATTCTTAAAAAAGGGCAAATGTGGGTGAACCTGGTTGCCACCATGATCATGATAGCCGGGATCTTCGCCACTTACAGTTTTCTGGCAGAATACCTGGGCAAGATCAGCAGCATGAACGGAACACAGATCAGTATTATGCTATTGCTGTTCGGCGCCACTGGTATCGCAGGTAACTGGGTTACCGGTATCGCCCTAAGTAAAAACGTAATGCTTACTACCCGGTTCTTTTTATTGTCGCTGATGGGCATTCACCTGCTCGCCTATACGTTTGGCGGTCTATTTATTCCTATGACGGCCATCGTAGGTATCTGGGGTTTTATACATACCGGTGGTTTTTTAATAGGGCAAACCCGTTCAACTTCCGAAGCGCCGGAAGCGCCTGAACTGGCAGCAAGTTTAATGGTATCGTTCGGCAATGCCGGGGTAACGCTGGGTACGTTCCTCGGTGGGCTGGTTATAAAAAGTTTTGGTGTTCACCAGGTGATCTGGATAAGCATTTTGTTATTGCTGGCAGCCCTGGCGCTCACTTATGTATACGTGAACAGGCGGCCGGCAGTAACGGAAAAAGCGCCGGAACAGGAAACTGTTGAGCCGGTGTTGGTGCCTGAAGAGGCAGTTTTGGAGATGTAAAGGTGATTTTCGGCTAAAAAGCTTACACGGCTATTGCCCAAAACAACACGGTTATCGGCTGTTTCTGCGCGTTTATTAAAAAGGTTTCCTATTATGGAAAATGACTATTTATTTTGCGCGTTATAAAATCTGTATTTAAATAGTCATGAATATGAATAAAACCCTTAGCTCTCTTGTTGCCCTTTCTGTGCTGCTGCTGATCGTAAGCTGTCAAAAGGACAACGATTTCGTAGAAAATAAAGTGCCTGTGGCGGAAGCCGGTGCGTCCAAAACCGTATTAATGACCGATTCAGTCGTGGTTAGCGGCACCGGTTCCGATGAAGACGGCACGGTGGTGGCCTATTTATGGAGCCAGGTTGCCGGACCCGCCGCCTCAACTATTGTTAGTCCGGGTTCAGCAACTACTGCCGTAAAATTTGCTGTAAAAGGAAATTATATCTTCCAGTTAATGGTAACCGACAATAAGGGTGCTACCGGTGTCGATACCGTTGCGATAACCGTGAACCAGGCTACCAATGGAACCCTTACCCTGCAACCTTTTAACAATCCTACCGAATACACGGTGGCTGTTTTAAATGGTAGTGACGCGTCAGGTTTTACTATAACTTCTTTGGAAGCGGATGCCTGGACGTCCGGTGGTGCTTATAATCTGAGGGGGTTGTTAAAATTTGATCTGAGTAGTATTCCAACTAATGCAACCATAAAGAGCGCCCAGCTATACCTGTATTCAAATCCAAAACCCAATACCGGTAATCAGATAGACGCCAATTTCGGTACAGCCAATGCCCTGTGGCTTCAACAGGTTACATCGTCATGGTCTACAAGTACTGTAAGTTGGTTCAATCAACCTCCGGTTTCTTCAGGCACACAAATCAACATTGCACATACGAACCAAACAATGCAGGATCTTTCTATTGATGTAACCGCGCATGTAGCTTCAATGGTGAACAACAACGCCAACTATGGCTGGCTGTTAAGATTACAAAATGAGGTTACTTACAACAGCCGCATCTTTGTATCGAGCCGTAACACAGCGTACCCCGACAAGCGTCCAAAGCTGGTGGTAGTATATGAATAATTGAATAGCAATAAAGGAACAAAGAACGGGTGGATCTGGTAAAACGGGTCTGCCCGTTTTATTTAGAAATAAGCTCCTTTAACTTATAGTTCTTGTATCGTATCGATTTAATGCCGATAATTGTGATTTGTAAAAAAACAGTTATCCGAATGCAAAAGATCTATCTCAGTGATTCAGGCCCAAAAGTATCTCCGGCCATTTACGGATTTTACAGATGGAATGAAGTGTCGGGGAATGCTGCCCAAACGATGGAAAGCATCGTTAACCTGTGTTTGGAACTGGGCATCAATACCTTTGACCACGCCGATATTTACGGGGATTACCAGTGTGAAGAACTGTTTGGTAAACTGATCAGCAGCAAATCGTTCAAACGCGAGGATATTGTGTTATTTTCCAAGTGCGGACTGGTTACGCCACACGCGAGCCTGCCCGATGTTCGCGTCAAACATTATAATACTTCAAAGGAGCATATCTTTAAAAGTGTTGAAAATTCCCTGCGGAAGCTGAAAACCGATTATATAGATATTTTCCTGCTCAATAACCTCGATCCTTTATCGAATGTGGAAGAAACCGCGCTGGCCCTGCAGCGCCTGAAGGATTCGGGAAAGGTGAAGAACGTTGGGGTAGTTGGTTTCACCGTGTTTCAACACCAACTGCTGGCTTCTTTATTGAAAACGCCCATCGTTACCAATCATATTGAACTGAACCTGCTGAACACCTCGGCCCTTGACAATGGCCAGGTTGATTATATAAAACAACGCTATATGCGACCGCTGGCATCATCGCCGCTGGCCGCCGGCCGTATTGCCAATGGCTCCGATGCGCAGGCCGTGAAAGTCAGGGCCAAGCTCGAAGCGATTGGCAAAAAATACAATGCTGATATAGAATCCATTGCTGTGGCCTGGCTGGTGAAATTGGGGGCCCTGCCACTGATAGGCACCATTAACCAGCAACGTATCCGCAATATCGCCAACGCATTCGCCATCGATCTCGATCACCAGGATTGGTACGAATTGTATGCAGCTTCACGGGGAGAATTATAACAATTTGAGGCAGCCCGCAATAGGCTGAACGCTAAACGCCGAATGCTTAACGCAACCTCCCGTAATGGGTTCTTCCCGAATAAATTCAGATAGCCCGATATTCGTAGGGAAAGCGTTCCGCGTTAAGCGTTCTGCATTTCAGGGTTCGGTATTTTGCGTTTTTTTGTATTAAGCGTTCGGCGTTAAGCGTTAAGCGTTCGGCATTTCATATCTTTGTGCCGAATGAGAACGTTTGATGATACTTACCGGCATAAAGGTTTACGGAAACAACTGGTTGACTTATTAAAACAGAAAGGCATTACTGATGAGCGGGTACTGACCGCTATTTTACAGGTTCCCCGCCATTTTTTCCTCGATTCGGCATTAGACAGGGTCGCTTATGAAGACCGGGCTTTTCCTATTGCAGAAGGCCAAACCATTTCGCAACCGTATACCGTTGCTTATCAAACCCAGTTACTGGATGTGAAACCTTACGAAAAGGTGCTGGAGATTGGTACGGGCAGCGGCTACCAGGCAATTATTCTCGGCGAAATGAATGCGCAGGTATACACCATCGAACGGCAGAAAAAGCTGTTTGAAGAGCACCGCAAATTCATTCTTCGCGGTAAATATCCCAATATTAAATATTTTTATGGCGATGGCTATGAAGGGCTGCCTACCTACGGGCCATTCGATAAAGTGATTGTTACGGCAGCCGCGCCGTATATTCCACCTAAACTGATTGAGCAGTTGAAAACAGGCGGTAAAATGGTGATACCGGTAGGTGAGGGGAATGTGCAACGGATGTTGCGCCTTACCAAACAGTCCGATGGCAGCGTAACAGAGGAATTGTTCGATAACTTTTCGTTTGTGCCAATGCTGGAAGGGAAGAACCAGTAACCAATGTGATAATGTGCTAATTTGCTGATGTGCTAATGAAAATACAACGAGGGTGAAATGTCCTGAATGGTGAATATGAAGTGAATAGATAAAGGGCAATAGACCGGGCGCCTGTTACCAGATACCGGTTACCGAAGCGCCAGGTCAATTACAGTGCGATTGTTGGCGGGCATCCTGTGCCGGAGAACCGAAAACCGGTAACTGAAAGTTGTAACAGATTTCAGAACCAAGTATTCAACTAATAATCATTGAGAGTAGTAATTATAGGAACAGGAAATGTTGCTACTATTTTAGGTAAAAGGTTTTTAGCCGCCGAACATGAAATAGTACAGGTTTGTGGAAGAAATGCATTGTATGCAGAAGACCTGGCCGATACATTGTCTGCCACATCGACAACCGATCTTAAGAATATCGATCAGTCGGCCGATCTGTATGTACTGGCTGTTAGCGATATCGCTGTTGCGGCCGTAGCGGCTGAGCTGCAGCTGAATAACAAACTCATTGTTCATACCGCCGGCGCTGTGCCTAAGGATGTGCTGAGCGCCGCCAGTAAAAACTATGGGATCTTATACCCGCTGCAAAGCCTGCGCAGCGAACTGAACGAAATGCCCGAAATTCCTTTCCTCGTTGATGGTAATACCGAAGATGACCTTGCGCTGATCACCGAATTTGCGAACACTATTTCGCACCAGGTAGAACAGGCCGGTGATGAACAACGGTTGAAACTGCATGTGGCCGCGGTAATGGTAAGCAATTTCACCAATCATTTATATACGCTGGCCAAAGCGTATTGTTTGCATGAGAAAGTTGATTTCAATATGCTGCTGCCGCTGATAACGGCCGTTGCAGAAAGGTTGCTCGATTATGAACCGGCTGCCATTCAAACGGGACCGGCCATTCGAAACGATGAAGCCACCATTCAAAAACATCTCGCGTTGTTACAGGACCATCCTTCATTGAAAGTAATGTATACCATGTTCACGGAAAGTATTAAGAAAATGTACAGGGGGTGAACAATAGCCTAAGGCCTAAAGGCGAAGGCCGAAAGCATATACAGTGCTAAGTTCTATTTCCTTCTCTTCTTCTTCTTCCTGAGTACATTTACATTTTGCTTTATTTTCTCTTTTCCATTGTATTCTTCACCCAGGTACCTTTCACGTATAATACGCATGTGATGCGCTACATGTCCGGCGCAAACAAATGCCAGTCCGGCCACGCTGATGGTACTATTATTGGCAGAACCGGTTTGCCGCAGTTGGTCATCATCGAGCGAATGCAGGAAAAGCTCATTGGCGGTCCGCAGGGCTTTGAACTCATCAACCAGTTCATTCCACTTGCGTTTGGGGGCCTTGGCGGTTATGGCCCAGTTGTTTTCATCAAAGCCGGGCAGGGGAGCGGGGTCCATACGGGCAAATGTAAGCGCGCGGTAAATAAATACCCGTTCGGCATCAATTATGTGTTGCAGTAACTCCTTGATGGTCCATTTGCCTTCCGCATAGGCATAGTTGATCTTTTTGTGCGGGATCTGTTTCAGTAGTTTTCTAAAGCGGCGGGTGTTGTTGGCAAGGGCTTCCTGCAGGTTCTCTTCCTGCAGTGCATTGAGATAGGTTTTATAAAAATCAGGTACGGTAATGTCTTTTTTGCTGACCATACTTTCTTTTTTCTAAAAGTACTTAAAACTGGTCAATCGTCAATGGTCAATGGGCTCACGAATGCAATGCTTTCGAATTAATTATTAGTCTCCCGCATCGGGTACTATTCACCATTCACGCCTTAAAATAACAAAGGGTACAAGTAACCGGTAAAGACCGTCATTTGTACCCTTCGTTTATATATCGGAAAAACTATCCTCTCTTATTCTTCATCGTTGGTTTGGGCGACGATTTTTTCGGCGCTTTTTTACCGGAAGGATCAAGCGTGGCGGCTATTTTAGCAGCCTCGAACGCGTTGATGATACCACCGCTTTCGCTCAGTTCGTTCAGCGCAACCAGCTCATCGCTGCCAGGTTTTTTAACCTTGGTTTCAGGCGCCTGAGAAGATTTCATTAAACAGTATTTCAGTTGCTGTGGAGTAAGGTAAGGGAAGTATTCAAGCAGGAAGGCTGCTGTACCGGCAACTACCGGGCAGGCCATACTGGTACCTTGTGCATTTCCGTAGGTATTGCCACCGGGAATGCTTGAATAGATCTTAACACCGGGCGCAAACACATCAACCTGGTTCTTTCCATAGTTTGAGAAAGATGCGGTGAAGCCGCCGGCTTTGGGATCGCCGCTGGCGCCAACCGTGATCCAGTTAGATGCCTTTGTATTGCTGCCTTTGATCATTGCATTGGGGAAATTATCGGCCGTATCGATATTCTTGGCATCGTTACCTGCCGCATGTACCAGTAACACGCCTTTGCTTTCTGCATATTTAACCGCTTCATCAACCCATTTTTTCTGGGGCGAGAAGTCTTTACCAAAGCTCATGTTCACCACTTTGGCGCCGTTATCGGTTGCATAACGGATAGCCAGGGCAATATCTTTGTCGTGCTCGTCGCCATCGGGCACGGCACGGATCATCATAATGCGAACGTTATCGGCAACACCATCCATTCCCTTTCCATTACCACGAACGGCGCCGATGATACCGGCTACGTGTGTACCGTGGAAGGGGGTGGAAGCCATTACATCGGGGTTACCGTAGTTGCGGTCGTTGATGTCTGCTTCATTGTCTTTCGTAATATCGCCGCGGTAGTTTTGAGGGGCTTTGTCTTTGGCTTCAGCCTTTCTTTCTTCACCGCTTACGAACTCTTCAAAACCTTCGAGGAACTCCTTGTTGGTGGTTTCCATCATCTGGTTGGCTTTGAACAGGTACAACAGGCTGGCTCTGGCGCCTTTTTCTGTAGTTGAAACCGCTGTAAAAGTATCTACGTCGTTACCGGTATACGTTTCTTTGTTCAGGAACTTACGCATGGCGCTGTCGCTTTTCTGGGCGCTCATCAATGCTCTTTTCAGCATTACCAGGTCAACGCCTTCATCGTTGCCATCGCCTTCGATCTTCTTTTTCGACCTAACCCACATTTTGTACTCATCTTTTTCCTCGGCGCTCAGTTTGGTGGTGTCGATGGTCTTACCGGCAAATTTGTCTTTGTACATATGGAAAACGCGGGCTCCTTCATAAGAGTCCTGTTTTACGTTCCTGCCGTCTTTACCGCCAATAAAGTTCCAGCCATGGATATCGTCTGCGTAGCCGTTGCCATCGTCATCGATACCATTGTTGGGAATTTCTTTTGGGTTTACCCATAAGACCTCTTTCAGGTCTTCATGCAGGGTGTCGATGCCTGAATCGATCACCGCAACCACTACGGTTTTTCCTTTGAGGTTTTTGGTACGGATGAATTCATAGGCTTTATCGAGACTAATACCATTGAATCCGTCCTTGGTTTTGTCGAGCAGGTGCCAACCTTTCGGCACATCTCCTGATTTTGTGCTTTTCTCCTGCTGCGCAAAGGAGGTATTCTCTGCAATCACAAAGGCAGTTACAAGTCCTGCTACTTTTACCAGTTTGTTCATTTACAAGTGTTTTTTGCTTTACTGATGTGTAACGTAATTTATTAATGGTAAATAAGGTTCAAATATCCTGTTTTTTACTAATTCTTAACAAATGATGAACCTGAATTCCATAAAACGGGGAAGGCCGTTTGCAGTTGTACTTTATGCACTTTACAAACGTTCATTATTTCCCCCGGCACAAAATATAAAATTAAAAGCCACACATGTATGTTATTACATGAGTGGCTGGTTATTTGTTCATAATTTATTGTCAAGATTCCAATAGTCAATTAACGATGGGCAGGGGTTGCCGGATTTTCGGCCTCCCGTTCAATCGCGGGCTTCCGATTTGCTTATTGCCATTGCCTGTTGTCTATTGCTGCAACAGCCTCAGCTCTACCCGGCGGTTGGCAGCCTTTCCTTCCGGTGTGCTGTTGTCGGCAACGGGGTTTTCCTGGCCATACCCTATGGCTTGTAACCTGTTGGCGTCAAGGCCTTTTTGCACCAGGTAGCTTTTCACCGCATCGGCGCGTTTTTGCGATAAGATCAGGTTCGAGGCCGGTTTACCTACATTATCGGTATGGCCCGATATAACCAGTTTCAGGGTGCTATCGGTACGCAATACCGCAACCACATTGTTCAACGCGCTGTATGAGGCCGGCAGGATCTTTTCACTTCCTACCGCAAAGAATATCTTTTTAGCGGCATAGTTCACTTTTTCCACGATCTCTTTCTTAATGGGCGGACAACCATGGTTTTCCGCAATACCCGAAACGGTGGGGCATTTGTCTTCTTTGTCATTCACTCCATCGCCATCGGTATCGGGCACGGGGCAGCCATTGAAGTCGGCCGGGCCCGGTTTATCAGGACAAAGGTCAGCTTCATCGTTGATTCCGTCGCCATCGGTATCGGGTGGCGGGCAACCCTGGTATTTCATCAGGCCTGCCACATCAGGACATTTATCATCGTCGTCAAGTACGGTATCGTGGTCGCGGTCGGGGATAGGGCAGCCTCTGTAACGGGCTTCACCGAATATATCGGGGCATTTATCAACCGCGTCGGCCACGCCATCGCCATCACTATCAGGACAACCACCTGCTTTGGGCGAGCCGGGCACATCGGGACAGCCATCCAGTTTATCGGGCACGCCATCTTTATCCCTGTCGTTACTAAGCACTACTTTTTTATTCAGCCAGAAACCAAGGGAAGCTCCTATTACACGATGCCTGAATGTGGCATCGTATGGCGCTTCATAAAAGTTCATCAGGCCCTGGCTAAAGAAACCGGTAAGCATGATATTACCAAATTCAAAACCAACACGGGCGTTAACACCCGCGTCGAAAGTGGTAACATTATACATGTTCTTACCAACCTGTATATCCGATTCTTCGGAACTGAACTTAACATCCGAATTATTGATGGCCACCCGTGATTCGTTCGTTTGTTTTCCGTTAAAGAAGAAAGCGAAATAAGGGCCGGCGCTGATAAGGAAACTGCTTTTTTTACCCATGCGCAGTTTCAGCATTACGTTCAGCGGAACTTCAATATAGTTGGTGTAAAATGTGTTGTTCTGGTATAAAGTATCGGTATTAATCACGGTGGTATCGTACAGGCGGCTGAATTTTCTGCCCTTGCTCATATACAGCATCCCCGGATTAAAAAAGCATTTATTTGAATAGCCCAGCGGAATTTCGCCGGTTAGCCCGAGGTGAATGCCGCTTCTTTTTGAATAATATGGCTCGGTGGTATTGGCCCAGTTCGGAATATAATTTTTTTCAATTACTGAAGAAGAATGCGGACCACCCATGATTCCCAGCCGCATTTGGGAATTGGCAGCGTACATGAGGATAGTAAAAAGCAGCAGCGTGTAAAGTTTCTTCATACCGGTTTTTCAGTCTGTCAGACAAACAGTAACGTTATAAATAACCTAATATTGTTCGTTTACAGGCCTTAGACCAGGAAGGAAGTAAGAAGTAAGAGGCAGGAAGCAGGAAATACAGGTTTCTTCTTACTTCCTGCTTCTTATTTCTTACATCGGTTCTTTATACGTGAAACTTAATTCCCTGCGCCAGGGGCAGTTGGGTTGAATAATTGATCGTATTGGTCTGGCGTCGCATATACGCTTTCCAGGCGTCACTACCGCTTTCGCGGCCGCCGCCGGTTTCTTTTTCACCGCCAAAGGCCCCGCCGATCTCAGCGCCCGAAGTGCCGATGTTTACATTGGCAATACCGCAGTCGCTTCCATTTACTGAAAGGAACTGTTCTGCTTCGCGCAGGTTCAGCGTCATAATGCTGGAAGAAAGACCCTGCGGAACGCCGTTTTGAATGGCGATCGCTTCATCGAGGCTGTTATACTTCATCAGATACAAGATAGGGGCGAAAGTTTCCTGCTCTACGATCTTGTAATGCGGTTCCACTTCGGCAATACATGGTTTTACGTAGCAGCCGCTTTCATAACCATCGCCATCGAGCACGCCGCCTTCGACAATGAATTTGCCGCCTTCATTTTTGCAGGCCTCGAGGGCTTTGTTGTAAAGCATTACGGCATCTTTATCAATCAGCGGTCCCACATGATTGTTTTCATCGAGCGGGTTGCCGATACGCAATTGCCGATAGGCTGTGGTAAGTTTATTTTTAATGGAATCGTATACTTCTTCGTGTATGATCAGCCGCCGGGTGGTAGTGCAGCGTTGTCCGGCAGTACCAACAGCGCCAAACACAGCTCCGCGAATAGCGATATCGGGGTCGGCGTGTTTTGAAATGATGATGGCGTTATTTCCGCCCAGTTCGAGCAGGGCGCGGCCCAGTCGGGCGCCAACGGCTGCTCCTACGGCTTTGCCCATACGGGTACTACCGGTTGCGGAAACCAGCGGAATGCGGGTATCGGCCGAAAGCCATTCACCCACTTCGCGGCCGCCGATAACCAGGCCGTTTATACCATCGGGAACGTTGTTGCGTTTCAGCACCTCTGCAATGATATGATGGCAGGCCACTGCGCACAAAGGCGTTTTTTCGGAAGGTTTCCAGATGCAAACATTACCGCAGATCCAGGCCAGCATGGAGTTCCAGCTCCATACAGCTACAGGGAAATTAAACGCGGAGATAATACCCACAATACCTAATGGATGCCATTGTTCGTACATGCGGTGCGCGGGGCGTTCGCTGTGCATGGATAATCCGTACAGTTGACGCGAAAGGCCAACCGCAAAATCACAGATGTCGATCATTTCCTGCACTTCGCCATATCCTTCCTGCAGGCTTTTCCCCATTTCGTAGGAAACCAGTTTCCCCAGCGGTTCTTTATTGGCGCGTAATGCGTCGCCTATCTGCCTAACGATCTCACCGCGTTTGGGAGCGGGCCAGGTGCGCCACTCGGGGAAAGCAGCCTGTGCTTTGGCTATTACGGCTTCATAGTCGCTTTTATCGGCGGCCTGCACGGCGGCAATGAGTTTTCCGTCAACGGGCGAATGCGATTCAATACGTTCGCCATGGGCCGTTCCGGTTGACACGCCTGAATTCAGTTCCGCTATTTTTAACGGGGCAAGAAAATCCATATGGAAAGTAATTTTGCTAACAAATGTAAGGAAAGAAGGCAACAAGGCAACGAGGCCGGGGGGTAAGGTGCAGGGATGCGCAGGTTAAAAAGGCGGGTGTAGTGCCGGAATAGTATCAGACTGGTAGCCTGATGGCCGGGTAATGGCCCCGGACTGTACGAGAATGTATTACGGACCCTCCAGGAACACATGTGCGCAAGACGGTACCCGGTATAGTCGTAGAACATTCCCGGAGTTTACCGAGGCAGGTTGCATGCGATGTGAAATAGATTTGACTAAGATGTAAAAGCCTTTAACGTCCCGTAAAGGTCTCGTCAATGTCCCGTAAAGGTCTGGTAAATGTCTTGTGAAAGTCTCGTGAAGGTCCCGTGAGGGGCTGGTGGATGTCTTGCTGAATGCAGACTGAGTGAATGAGGGATAATTCTAACCCATTGCAATATACTAAACATACTGCAACAGGCCAATGGTATTTGCATTGGCATTTTAGCTAACTGTCGAATTAGCTAATTGGCGTTTACAGTAATCATTGAATTCGTCCTCATCCGCATCATCGTCTTCATCGTCTTCCACTTCGCGTTGTAAAATGCGGTTATTGGTAAAGTCGAGGGTGATCAAACCATCACGGAGCACAATGTTGCTGAACTGTTTCCAGGTATATCTTTTTTTGAAGAGGGAATTGATCACAATTTCATTATCGGCAAACCCGATCTCAACTGCGTATTTTGCCTGGTATTCGAGCAGGGCGAGAATGATAAATAAAAACACCAGCCATTGCAGATAAGGCATTTTCATCCATACCAGTGCGGCTATCAGCAGGG
>CBIHPC010000107.1:0-18621 GCA_966211305.1 uncultured Niastella sp. | reverse complement strand
TGGTTGAGGTGGTGAGCAAGATCAATACCGGCGCCAAATACGACAGCAAGGCATTCCAGAAAAGTGTTGGTTTGAACGGGGTAGGTACCAAGGCGGTGAACGCCCTGAGCACTTATTTTAAAGTGACCGCTTTTCGCGAAGGCAGGGAAAAAACAGCCGAGTTTGAACGCGGTGTGCTTACCAAGGAACACAAGGAAAATAAAACAACGGAAAGTAACGGTACGCTGGTTACTTTCATTCCCGATGATACGGTATTCAAAAACTTCCATTACATTCACGAGTACCTCGAAAGCCAGATCTGGAATTACTGTTACCTCAATGCCGGTTTGGCCATCAACTTCAACGGCAAGAAGTTCGTTAGTAAGAACGGCCTGCTCGATCTGTTACAACGCAAAACAAATGAAGACGAGCTGCGCTATCCCATCATTCACCTCAAGGGGGAAGACATAGAAGTAGCGCTTACTCACGAAAACCAGTATGGTGAAGAATATTATTCATTCGTAAACGGTCAGTATACCACCCAGGGCGGTACCCACCTTGCGGCCTTCCGTGAGGCGGTGGTGAAAACCCTGCGTGATTTCTATAAAAAAGATTATGACGCGGCCGATATCCGCGCCAGCATTTGCGCCGCTGTTTCGGTACGTGTGCAGGAGCCGGTGTTTGAATCGCAAACGAAAACAAAACTGGGCTCACAGGTTGTGTATGAGGGCGGCCCCTCTATGCGCAACTTTGTAGGTGATTTCATGAGCAGAGAGCTCGACAACTACCTGCACCGCAATCCCACGGTGGCCGATGCAATGAAAAAACGCATCGAACAAAGTGAGCGGGAGCGGAAGGAACTGGCCGGTATTAAAAAACTGGCAAACGAGCGCGCTAAAAAGGCCAACCTGCACAACCGCAAATTGCGCGATTGCCGTTACCACCTCAACGATGAGCCAACTGGCCGCGATAAGGAAACCATTATGGAGAAGGCCAAGGAGAGCACCATCTTTATTACCGAGGGTGATTCGGCGAGCGGTTCCATTACCAAATCGCGCAACGTGGAAACGCAGGCGGTATTCAGCCTGCGCGGTAAACCGTTGAACTGTTTTTCGCTCACCAAGAAAGTGGTGTATGAGAACGAAGAGTTCAACCTGTTGCAACACGCATTGAATATTGAAGAAGGGTATGAAGGGCTGCGTTACAACAACATTGTAATAGCTACCGATGCCGATGTGGATGGTATGCACATTCGCCTGTTGATGATGACCTTCTTCCTGCAGTTCTTCCCCGACCTGGTAAAGAACGGTCACGTATTTATCCTGGAAACGCCGCTGTTCCGCGTTCGCGATAAAAAGCAAACATTCTATTGCTACGATGAAGCGGAAAAACAACAGGCCATCAAAAAACTGGGCGGCAAACCCGAGATCACCCGCTTTAAAGGGTTGGGTGAAATTTCGCCCGAAGAGTTTGCCCGGTTTATTGGTCCGGAAATGCGTAAACAACCTGTGATCATAGAGCAGGGTGAGCACGTACAGCAACTGCTGGAATACTATATGGGTAAGAACACCCAGGAGCGCCAGGAGTTTATCATCGATAATTTGCGGGTAGAGCTTGACCTGGTAGAGGAAACGGAAGAGAAGAAATAGTTACAGGTTACAAGATACAGGTTACTAGGCCCTGAAATATGGAGCGCCTGACTAATGGTGAGCATGCTGCAACAGAAGCCCTGCAACCTGTAACATGGAACTTGTATCTGTAAATTTTGTAGATAAAAGCTTTTATATAAATGATCCACATAGTTTTTAACGAACCAGACGTAGAAGTCCTGAAGAAAGCCATCGAGCTCGATGAAACTTTACAGGGTGAAGTGATCCAGATAAAAGACGATTACGCGGTTGGACCGATAAAAGACATATACACAGAGGAAGGCATGGAAGCGCGCAAACAATGGTGGCGCGAAGTGCTGGCCGGCGGCGATTACGACGGAAAGGTGGATGCCGGCGAAGTGGATGACATGAAAACCGTTGTAGACCTGATAGTACAACTGGCCCGCACACCCGATGAGCTGGTGTATATATGGGCTGCACAAAACAAACATGATGTATGCGGTTATTACTGGCTCATGAGCCAGTTGAAGGATTTTCAGGGAAGGTTGTACATCCTGTACCTGAACAACCTGCCGTTCATCAATGAAAAAGGACTGATCTTTTATCCCGAGTGGTTAAGTCATATTCCGCCAAAAGAATTCCTGAAGGCCAAAAAGCTGGCGCGGCCCATTACGCTGAGTGAGTTTGAGGTAGATCCCGATGAGTGGACGCGCCTGCAGAACGAAGAAAAAGGCGTTCGCCTGCTGGAAGGTGGAAAAAAACTGGGTCAGAAGGATTACGACTTTTACGACGAGGACCTGAAGAAATATATTACCAACGACTGGCAGAAGGCCAGCAAGATCATTCATAATTTCCTGAACAAAAGCAAAAATACTACCGGCGACGCCTTTATTTTATGGCGGCTGAAACAGATACTGGCTGGCGGAAATTATGATGTGCAGGGCGAACTGAAGGGCATGAAAGATTTTGAGGTGAAGGGTAAGAGCGTCCAGGCTGCTGCAGTTGCAGAGGAGGCGCCGCAGTAGCAATGAGAAATGAAGAATGGAATGAGAAATAAGAAAGGCTAAAAACCAGAAACTATAAACTGATAATGGCAAAGAGCAAAGACAATAGTTTTTTACAGCAACACAACGATTCGGGGGTAACGGGGCAGTATAAAACCTGGTTCCTTGATTATGCATCGTATGTGATCCTTGAAAGAGCCGTGCCGGCGGTTGAAGACGGATTGAAACCCGTACAACGCCGTATCCTCTACGCTATGAAAGAAATGGATGATGGCCGTTTCAACAAAGTGGCCAACATTATCGGGCAGAGTATGCAATACCACCCGCATGGCGATGCCAGTATCGGCGATGCACTGGTTAACATGGGACAAAAAGACCTGCTGATTGAAACGCAGGGTAACTGGGGTGATGTGCGTACCGGTGACGATGCCGCCGCTCCCCGTTATATTGAAGCACGATTGAGCCGCTTTGCACTCGATGTTGCTTTTAACGCCAAAACCACCGAATGGGCCGTAAGCTACGACGGTCGTAAGAACGAACCGGTAACGCTGCCCATGAAATTCCCTTTACTGCTGGCGCATGGCGCCGAAGGTATTGCGGTTGGGTTGGCCACCAAAATATTACCACACAACTTCTGTGAAATAATAGAAGCCGCCATAAAATACCTGCGCGGAAAGAAATTCGAGCTGTATCCCGATTTTCAGACCGCCGGTATGATCGACGTTACCAACTACAATGAAGGCAAACGCGGCGGTAAAGTACGGGTACGTGCGCATATTGAAGAAGTAGATAAAAAAACGCTGGCCATCCGCGACGTTCCATACGGTGTTACCACAACCGCACTGATGGATTCCATCGTTAAAGCCAACGACCAGGGGAAGATCAAGATCAAAAAGGTGACCGATAACACGGCTGCCGATGTAGAGGTACTGATCGACCTGGCTCCCGGTATTTCGCCCGATATTACCATCGATGCGTTGTATGCCTTCACCGATTGCGAAGTGAGCATTTCACCCAATGCCTGCGTTATCGTTGATAAAAAGCCAACCTTTATAAGTGTTCATGAACTGTTGCGCATTTCAGCCGAGAATACAAAAGAGTTGCTGAAACGTGAGTTGGAAATAAAACTGGCCGAACTGCAGGAAAAATGGCACTACACCTCGCTGGAAAAGATCTTCTTTGAAGAAAAGATCTATAAAGAACTTGAAAAACGCTATGCTACCTGGGAAAAAGTGCTCGATGGCATTACAGAAGCGTTCAAACCTTTCCGCAAACAACTGCGCCGCGATATTACCCGGGAAGATATTGTAAAGCTTACCGAAAAACCGGTACGCCGCATTTACAAACTGGATATCGATGAGCTGGATGCACAGATAAAAGGGCTTGATAAGGAAATTAAACAGGTAAAACATGATCTGAACAACCTGGTTGATTTTGCCGTAGCCTATTACGAAAACCTGTTGCAGAAATATGGCAAGGGCCGGGAGCGTAAAACAGAGATCAAACTGTTTGAAGCCATCCAGGCAAAACAGGTGGCCATTGCCAATACCAAAATATACGTTAACCGCGCCGATGGTTTTATTGGAAGTGGTTTGAAGAAAGATGAATTTGTGGCCGACTGCTCTTCTCTCGATGATATCATTGCATTTACCCGCAGCGGTAAAATGAAAATAGTAAAGGTGTCGGAGAAAGCATTTATTGGTAAAGACATCATTCACGTAGCCGTATTCCAGAAGAACGATGAGCGCACCACCTACAATATGATCTATGTGGATTCCAAATCGGGCGTTACCTACGCCAAACGGTTTAACGTAACCGGTATTACGCGCGATAAGGAATACGATCTTACCAACAAAGGAGCTGAGAAAAGTAAAGTGCATTATTTCAGCGCCAACCCCAACGGGGAAGCAGAAGTGGTGAAAGTTATATTAGATCCCAACAGTACGGCACGTAAGAAAGAGTTTGATTTTTATTTTGAAGAGCTGGAGATCAAGAGCCGCCAGAGCCTCGGTAACCAGGTCACCAAGTTCAGGGTGAAGTCGGTTAAGTTCAAGGAAGCCGGTAAATCAACCCTCGGTGGTAAAAAGCTGTGGTTCGACGATCAGTTTGGCCGGCTTAATTCGGAATCGAAAGGGGAGTACCTCGGCAGTTTTCAGCCCGATGACAAGGTCCTGGTTGTTTACAGCGACGGTAATTACGAGATCACCGATCAGGAACTGACGCAGAAATTCGATATCGCGAAAGTGTTAAAAATAGAGAAGTTCGATCCTGAAAAGACGGTTACGGCCATTTACCTCGATAACGATAAACAGCAGTTCAACGTAAAACGCTTTAAGATAGAAACCTCTACATTGCGCAACAAGTTCATGCTGATAAAAGAAGGTGATGGTAACTACCTGGAAGCGGTGACCACGCACCCTGAGCCTGTTGTACAGATAAAAACGGGCCGCGGCGCACAGGTTCGCACCCAGAAGATCAAGATCGCCGATATGGTAGAGGTAATGGGCTGGAAAACGGTTGGTACCAAACTGGCCGATTTCAGTAAGAGCACCGAATTTGAATGGGTAATGAAAGAAGTGAAAGAAGACCCCGAGCAACCGGAGTTATTTTAACCCAATACAGCTGTGTAACAGTTATAAAAAGCCAAAAGGCCTTCCGGTTTACCGGAAGGCCTTTTTCAATTCTTGTATTTGTATTTCCATTATTACTCTTTAGTGTCGCGATATTCGTTTTTTGATCCTCACTGTCGCATTTTGCGTGTAAGTGCTGGAAAGGAATACTTCAAACCGTGAAACCCCATCGGTAACCACCATCAAAGCTGTATTGGGCGGAATTTTTCCGAGGTTCTCGGCAAAAAGGCTTATTTCATTTACATCTTTACTGTTATCGAGCGTAAGGTAGATGTTCATTGCGCGGGCCGTAAGCTCCTGGTGGGCCAGTACGGGTTTGCCGTTCAGGAAAACGGTAACGGTATCGCCATCGATCTCCCCGTTGTCGTACAGGCTGATGCGGATGGAATCGCTGGTGATTTCCAGGTCCTTGGTATAAACGATCTTGCGGCGGGTGAATTGAGCCACCAGGTTCCTTTCATTGTAATCGAGAGCGCTATCGGTGATCTTTGCCGGCGCCGCAATAGTTGCCACATTGGGCGTGGGGTTGCCTGCAGCAGGTGTAGCGGTGCTCACCACTACATCTTCCCGTTGCGGCATCCAGAACTTTTTACCTACAATACTGCTGCTGAGAATACTATCGAGGTTTTTGGTTGCCACGTCCATCGTAAAGCTGGCCCGCATTTCGGGACAGGTGTACTTGTATTTCTCAATAGTGAGAAAAGAGCCGCTCATTGAGCTTTTAACCTTGCTTACCCGCAGTGTGCCTTCAAAATCCATCATACACTCCGCGCCGTTGGAAGTAGAATGGGAACGATAGAACAGCATGGGCAGATTTCTGATACGTACAGCCCTGGTATCCTTATTATAGGTGCCGCGTACAAAAAAGCTTTGATAGGTATCTTTAAAGTAATAGCCAAAAACACCTTCTACTTCACTGCCTCTTTGTTTTAATACCAGTTCGGTAAGATAATTATTATACATGCCCTGAACCACAACATCTGCCTTACCATACCAGGAACCCGATATAGATTGCGAAAAAACGAACCTTCCGGTCAGTACTAAAGAGAGAACTAAAATAATGCGTAGCATATGTTAATTTAAGTAGAAAAATCAAGCCATGCAATTAATTGCAAATTACTTAATACGAATTGATCCCGTTAAGGTTACACCATGATATGTTGGGTACCTAACGAATTTTGTACGGCCTATGGCTTGTTTCCGGGTGGGTGTCTTTCAATTGGATATTATTTCCAGGGAAGGATACAGATTAAAGGGTGTTCTAAACAACAAGCATACTCATGCTATTCCACAAAAGTATATCGCAGTTTCCAATTCTCAGAGTAATCGGGAAACTCTGTGGAAAATAAATTTTTGCAATGGGTTAATGCGATGGTAAACTGTTAAAAATCAGTTATAAAGCCAACGGGGCAAAAAGGCAACGAGGAATACAGGCGAAAGGCAAAAGCTTTAAGCCCAAAGCAAATACAGAATACAGCTGCATGCTGCAGGCTTCACGCTACACGCAAATACAGGATACAGCCTAAAGCTGAAAGCCTAAAGAGAAGCCAGCAAATAGTTATGAGCCTCGAACAGAAGAACCATAAACTATAAACCAAAAACCATAAACTATTTCAAATATCTCTTCATCTCCCGGTCTGTATCCCGTTGTTTTATGGTTTCCCGTTTATCATACTGCTTCTTGCCCTTGCCCAGCCCGATCTCCAGCTTTACCAGTCCTTTCTCATTGAAGAAGATGCGTAAGGGAACGATGGTATAGCCTTTTTCTTTGATCTTTGCTTCCATCTTCCGTAATTCCCTTCTTTGCAGCAGTAGTTTCCGGTCGCGAACCGGATCGTGGTTGTTGACGGTGCCATGCGAGTACTGTGCAATATGCAGGCTCCTGATCCAAAGCTCACCTTTATTGAAAAAGCAAAAGCTGTCATTGAAGCTAACGCGGCTGTCACGCAGCGATTTAACCTCCGTTCCAAGCAATACCATACCCGCATCGTATTTGTCTTCGATGAAATAATCGTGGTAAGCCGAACGGTTTTTGAGATCTGCCATAGTTCTTTTATGATATACAAGGTCGGAGGAACCACAAGCGGCTGAAAATCCGAAGTAAGAAGTATGAAGCGGGATGCAGGAATTTTTCCATTCGGAATAGCCGGCATTTGTAGGGCTGTTCGCAATTAGTTCTTTTCTTACTTCCTGTCTCTTATTTCTTACCTCGGTTTGCTATTATTCGTTTTTATTAATTTTTGAACAAAGCCAACACCGTAGCCAGTTTTTCCTTCAACTCCTTCCGCGGAACGATGAAATCGAGAAAGCCGTGTTCCAGCAGGAATTCACTGCGCTGAAAACCTTCCGGCAGGTCTTTTTTGATGGTTTCCTTAATTACGCGCGGGCCGGCAAAACCGATCAGCGCACCGGGTTCGGCAATATTCAGGTCGCCAAGCATCCCAAAAGAAGCCGAAATACCGCCAAAGGAGGGATCGGTCTGTAATGAGATATAAGGAATTTTTTTATCTGTAAGTTGCGATAATTTACCCGAAACCTTGGCCAGCTGCATCAGTGAAAATGCGCTTTCCATCATACGGGCGCCGCCCGATTTACAAATGATCATCATGGGTATGTTCTCTTCGATGCATACATCTATAGCCCTTGCTATACGTTCACCCATTACACTGCCCAGCGAACCGCCAATGAACTCGAAATCCATACAACCCACCATCAGGCTAAGCCCTTTTACAGTGCCCTTACCAATTCTGATGGAGTCGGTAATGTCTGTTTTTGACCAGATCTCATCGAGGCGTTTACCATACGATTTCAGATCGGTAAAGTGCAGAAAGTCTTTCGAACGGATGTTCTCGAATAACACCTCGTATTTATTATCGTCGAATAAGATCTCAAAATATTCGGCGCTGCCGATGCGGTGGTGATGGGTACACTTGGGGCAAACAAACATGTTTTCGCGAAGTTCGGTCATGGTACATATATAACCGCACTCGGGGCATTTGCTCCATAAACCTTCCGGTGTTTCCTTTTTTTCCGCGGTACTGGTCGTAATACCTTTCTTAATGCGTTTGAACCAGCTTCTTTTGGCTTCTTCACCCTGGCCATCTTCACCAGCTAAGTTGGCTTCAAAATCCTCTTCCTGTTTCATTAAGTAGATTTAAAGGGGCTAAGATAGGGATTTTAACAAAATGAGTCCGAAACTCAATTGATTACATGGCCAGAACGAAAAAAGCGGCCAGGTATTATACACGCTTTAAAAATCATTTATGGGGGCTTTTTACGTTAGCGGCAGGCGCCATTTGCAGGAAAATTTTAACAGGATGTTGATTTTTAAGCTTGCTGCGCTAAATTTGCGGCAAATTTAATGGCTGGCCTCAGCAATAAAATTGGAAGCTCTTTGTTCTGTAACCTATCTTAATTCATGCAGGTATGACCCTCTGCTTTTTAATTAAAGTATGAACAATGCCTGTGCCCTTAACATTTTTCAGATGAATCGTCCCTGGCAAAAATTTCATTATTGATTTTAGGGCAATGAAGTTTTACCGGGACAAGATCATTGTTTGCTGGCAGGCTAACAGGTAAGATCTTCAAATGCACTTAATTCATTTTTCATGAAATGGTCTGAGTTCTTCACGTCTTCGGTAGGTAAAAAGTTCGTAATGGCATTTACCGGATTGTTCCTGATCTCGTTTCTGATCGTTCACGTTGGGATCAATGCCTGTGTTTTCGCTGACATGTACGAGGATAGCGACAACGGTGAAATGTTCAACAAAGCCGCACATTTTATGGGCTCGTCTTATGTGATCCGGTTAATGGAAATCGGTCTCTTCGCCGGAATTCTCCTTCACATTGTACAGGGTTATTTGCTCGAGGTTCAAAACAGGGCACGCCGCAAACAGGGCTACGCCGTTAACATGGGCAGCCAGGGGAGCGCCTGGTACAAGAAATCAATGGGTTTACTGGGAACCCTGATCCTTCTCTTCCTCATCGTTCACATTGCCCACTTCTGGGTGCCTTCACGCATCACTTATGAAGAAACATTATCGCAGGCGTCCTACAACGGCCGTGAAATGCATGATGTGTTCAGCAAAATGGCAGATGTGTTTAGTCAGCCTGTTTGGGTTATATTATATCTGTTAGGTTGCTTTTCGCTGGCCTGGCACCTTTTGCATGGTTTCCAGAGTTCTTTCAGAACGGTTGGTGTGCACAATAAAAAATGGTTAGGTGTAGTACACAGCGCGGGCGTAGCATTTTCAATCATTGTTCCGCTGATCTTTGCACTGATGCCCCTTAGTTTTTATTTTGGTTGGGTAACCACCACAACTAAATAACTACGCCAACACCCATTCACCCATTCACGAAATTTTAAAAAAGAAACTCTCGAGATATGCTTAATTCAAAAATTCCCGCAGGGCAGTTAGAGCTGAAGTGGACCGATTATAAGGGACATTGTAAACTGGTAAACCCCGCCAATAAACGCAAGCTGGAAATCATTGTTATCGGAACCGGACTGGCCGGTGCTTCAGCCGCCGCTACATTAGGCGAACTGGGATATAAAGTAAAAGCATTTTGTTTTCAGGATTCACCCCGCCGCGCGCACTCTATCGCCGCACAGGGTGGTATCAATGCTGCAAAAAACTATCAAAACGACGGTGACTCCGTTTTCCGTTTGTTCTACGATACTATTAAAGGTGGCGATTACCGTGCCCGGGAGGCCAACGTTCACCGCCTGGCTGAAGTGAGTGCCAATATTATTGACCAGTGCGTGGCGCAGGGCGTTCCCTTTGCCCGCGAATATGGCGGCCTGCTCAGCAACCGTTCATTCGGTGGTACACAGGTACAACGTACGTTCTATGCTGCCGGCCAAACCGGCCAGCAGTTGCTTATTGGCGCTTACCAGCAACTGGAAAGACAGGTTTCACTTGGTAATGTGACCATGTACAGCCGTCACGAGATGCTCGATATTGTGATGATGAAGGACAAAGACAAAAACGGAAATGAGATCGGTGAGCCCAAATGCCGCGGTATCATTGCCCGCGACCTTATTACCGGTGAACTGGAAAGGCACTTCGGACATGCCGTATTGTTATGTTCAGGTGGTTATGGCAACGTATTCTATTTAAGTACGAATGCCATGGGCAGCAACGTAACCGCTGCCTGGAAAGCACACCGCAAAGGCGCTTACTTCGGTAATCCCTGCTATACCCAAATTCACCCCACCTGTATTCCCGTGAGCGGCGACCACCAGTCGAAGCTGACCCTGATGTCAGAGTCGCTGCGTAACGACGGCCGCATCTGGGTTCCCAAAAAGCAGAACGATACCCGTAAGGCCAGCGACATTCCTGAAGATGAAAGAGATTATTACCTCGAAAGAAGATATCCCGCCTTCGGTAACCTGGTACCGCGCGACGTGGCCAGCCGTGCCGCCAAAGAGCGTTGCGATGCCGGTTATGGCGTAGGTTCTTCAAAACAGGCCGTTTACCTCGACTATGCAGCTGCCATTGTGCGTTATGGTAAAATCGAATGTGGCAAGCTGGGTATCAGCAATCCTTCGGCTGAGGTTATCCGCAAACATGGTGTTGATGTAGTAAAAGAGAAATACGGTAACCTTTTCGATATGTACGAAAAGATCACCGGTGAGAACCCATATGAAGTGCCCATGCGTATTTACCCCGCTGTGCACTATACCATGGGTGGCTTGTGGGTCGATTATGAACTGATGACCTCGATCCCCGGTTTATATGCACTGGGTGAGGCCAACTTCAGCGACCACGGCGCTAACCGTTTGGGTGCTTCTGCGCTGATGCAGGGTTTGGCCGATGGGTACTTTGTAATTCCTTACACCATTGGTAACTACCTGGCCGATGAAATAGCCACCAAGGCAGTTTCGCTCGATGATCCTGCATTCGTACAGGCAGAAAAAGCGGTACGCGACCGTATAGAAAAGCTGATGAGCATTAAAGGAAAACAATCGGTAGAAAGTTTTCATAAACGCCTTGGCAAGATCATGTGGGATAAGTGCGGTATGGCTCGTAATGAGGAAGGTTTGAAACAGGCTATTGCAGAAATTCAACAACTGAAAAAAGAGTTCTGGAGCGATGTGCGCATCCCCGGTGACATCAAAGAAATGAACCCTGAGCTGGATAAAGCCAACCGGGTAGCCGATTTCATTGAACTGGGTGAACTGATGTGCAAAGATGCCCTGAACAGAAAGGAAAGCTGTGGCGGTCACTTCCGCGAAGAGTCGCAAACAGAGGAAGGTGAAGCAAAACGCGACGATTCCAACTTCCAGTATGTATCGGCCTGGGAATTCAAAGGCGAAAGCGAATGGCAGTTGCACAAAGAGGAGTTGATTTTCGAAGTGGCAAAACCAACTCAGCGTAGCTATAAATAATATTTTCAAACTCTAATTAACACGATTATAATGGAGCACTATACAATGAATCTTACGCTGAAGGTCTGGAGACAGAAAAGCAGTAAAGACAAAGGTAGCTTTGAGACTTACCAGGTAAGCGATATTTCCTCTGAAATGTCTTTTTTGGAAATGATCGATGTGCTGAATGAGCGGCTGATAACCGAAGGAAAAGAACCAATTGCATTCGACCACGATTGCCGCGAAGGCATTTGCGGCGCCTGCTCAATGTATATCAATGGCCGCCCGCATGGCCCATGGGAAGCCAATACAACCTGCCAGTTGCACATGCGTGCTTACAAAAATGGCGATACTATCGTAATAGAGCCCTGGCGCGCCAACAGCTTCCCCGTAATTAAGGACCTGATGGTTGACCGCGGTGCTTTCGATCGCATCATTGCCGCCGGTGGTTTTATTTCAGCCAATACCGGTAATGCGGTTGATGCCAACGCAACACCTATTGAAAAGGATAAAGCCGATGCCGCTTTCGCTGCTGCAGCCTGTATCGGTTGCGGCGCCTGCGTGGCTGCCTGTAAGAACAGTTCGGCTATGTTGTTCCTTTCTGCCAAGGTATCGCACCTGGCCTTGTTGCCGCAGGGAGCCCCTGAGCGCAAATCGCGCGTGTTGAACATGGTTCAGCAAATGGATAAGGAAGGTTTTGGTTCATGTACCTTTACCGAGGCCTGCGAAGCCGTTTGTCCGAAAGAGATCTCTGTTGCGAATATCTCCCGCCTCAACAAAGAATATCTGATCGCCGGTTTAACCGAAGAGAAGTAGTTTCAAGTTGAAAAGTTAATAAGTTGATAGGGTTGATAAGGGAACTTATCAACCCTGTTTTTTTGGGCCTTTATCAACTTTTCAACTTGTCAACTCGCCAAATGTCAGCCTTTGAACAATATTGTGTAATTTAATCTGTATTTATCCCTGATCTAACATTACCCCCATACTATGACCGCTCTGAAACGTAAAGACCTGTACCGGCTTGCTTTTTTATTCATGGTTGTGTTGCTCATCTTTTACCCGCTTTTTTATACGGAGTATATTTATACCGATGAAGCCACCCAGTTATGGAATTACCGGCCGGGCAGCGGTTTCAGCATGTTTGGCGCTCAGGGCCGGTGGATCACTGAATTCCTGATCTCAAAGTCATTTGCCGCGGTTGACACTATCCGCGAGGTTACCGCTATAAGGGTGTTTGCTTTATTCATGTGGCTGGTTTGCGTGCCCCTGTGGTATGTGACCATAAAACGAATGGCGGCCGAAGGCCCCGGTTATGAATACCTGCCTTTCTTTACCTGCTTATACCTGGTAACCAGCCTGCCTTTTTCCATTACAATTCAATGGGCTTCCTGTATAGAACTGCCGATTGCCAATACCGCCGCTTTACTGTCAGGAGCCATCTGGTATACGGGTATCAGGAATAAGGATAAATTATGGTCAATCCCCGTTGGGGCGGCATTAGGTTCGGTTGCGGCGGGTTTGATCTCGCTTTTCTCATACCAGAGCGGGTTCGGCTGCTTCCTGATCCCGTTCGTGTTTCATTATATAAGCGCGTATACAACCCGGAAAGACCTGGTGTTTGTAAAAGGGCTGGCCTTTTATTTTTTTATGTACGCCCTGTACTTTCTTTTGTTCAAACTGTTGCTGGTGGTGAACCAACTGGGCGGCGATGCCCGCACCGGCGTTTACCTGAATCCCGGTGATAAACTGCAATTCTTTTTTTCACAGGCGCTGAAACGGGCGTTCTGGTTCAATATAGTGGTGAATGATGAGAACAAACTGGCGCGGGCCATGTACAAAGTATTGTTTGTGGGCTGGATGCTGCTGGCGTTTATCAGGTTCGGAAAAAAAGGCTGGCTGCAGGCGGTGAAATATATAGTGGCCGCATTGCTGGTGTTCCTGTTTGCTTATTTTCCCTCCCTCGTGGTAAAAGAAAACTTTTCATCGAACCGCACGCTGCTGGCTGTTGACATGTGTGTTTTTGTGGTTTGTGCCGAAATGGTCTTATACATTGTAAAACACCTGCAGGTACGCCGGGTTATCGGTTATAGCATTGCCGTTGCGCTGTTGATCCCGGGCTGGTATAATTTCAATAAGGGGTTCCTGCAACCCATTCATGAAGAATATGCCGGCGTTAAGAACTACGTACAGCAACATTATAATCCCGGCATTACAACCATCTTCTTTATAAGGCCGGCGGAAGATGCATTCAGGAATAAGTATAACCTGCAATCATCGATGGATGAATTCGGGGTGCCATCTACTTTTTTCAGCTGGGTGCCCGAACCCTTCATGCGGCAACTGGTATACGAAAAAACGGGCAGCCGGGAAAAGGCCGGTCAGCTCACTATTAAGTACTGGGACGATCAGGAAACCTTTTTCGCTTCGGGCGAACAGGTTATACCCGGCACGCTGCTGGTGAATGTGCCTGAAATTATGGCTTCCGGTAAACAGGGCGCTGCTGCATCTTATCGTAAATACAGGGCATTAGCGGCGCATTAGAATCCATTGCCCGGGGTAAAAGAATTCCGCTACCGCAGTAGGGGTGAATGTAATTTTCTGGTTTTACATAGGCAACCAATTTTTTAACCAGAAAGTTCTTCGGTTACAACCCCTAACCGAGGCCAAGCGCATTGTTCAGGTATGTTACGTAAAGATTTCTACTTAATGGGATTTCTCTGGCTTCTAATGCTGATCATTTTCCTGCCGCTGTTTTACAATCATTATATTTTTATGGATGAGGCATTGCAGATCTGGGGATACAACTCCATTCCCGGGTACTATATGCTCATCGATGAGGGGCGCTGGTTAACTGAAGTGCTGCAGAAATGGTTGTTCCAATTTACCGATACGGTGCGCGATGTAACCCCGTTGCGCCTGGTATCCCTGTTTGGCTGGATGTTGTGTTTGCCCATCTGGTATGCGGTTATAAAACGGCTGGTTGGCAAAGTGTCGGCTTATGAATACCTGCCTTTCTTTTTTTGTTTATACCTCGTAACCAGTTTGCCGTTTATTGTATCGGTGCAATGGGCTACCTGTATGCAGTTCTTCATTGCCGATACCGCGGCACTGTTATCGGGCGCTGTGGTATTGAATGGTATTCGCTGGCAGAACCGTAAATTTAAAATGCAGGTTCCGGCTGCGCTTGTGTCTTTGGCTCTGGGCGTTATTTCATTATTCTTTTATCAGGGCGCTTTTGCCTGTTTCCTGATCCCGTTCCTGCTTTATTTTATCAACCAGGCCAATTCAGACAAAGATGCCACGCTGATAGCCGGACTGGTATTTTATTTCGTTATAAATGGCTTTTGGTTCGTGCTGTATAAATTAAGCTTTAGCCTCATTTTCACTGATATTCCCGTTGATCCGCGCAATGCCTTATACATACACCCATGGGAGAAGTTCAAATTCTTTATGGCAAGGCCGCTGGAAAGAAGTTTCCGCTTCACCCTGCTTACACATGAGGACAGCCTCATTTCAAAAATCTATTATCCGGTTATGCTGGGGATACTTGTTATCCTGGCTATTGTAAGGTTTGGGCGCCGGCAGGGCATTAAATACCTGGCAGCGGTGGGTTGTATTTTCATCCTTTCTTATTTGCCGGCCTTACTCATCAAGGAAAGCTTTGCCTCAAACAGAACACTGATGGCCTTAAACCTGTGCGTGTTCATTGTTTGCCTGGAAATGGCCATATGGTATATCCGGAACAAAAGGGTACTGCAAATAGCAGGCATTGCCATGATCTGCTTTTTTGCTATCTGCGCCCGCTATAATTTCCAACACGTATTCCTGAAACCGATAGTAGATGAAACGGCAGCCCTCAAAAGTTACTTTAAACATCACTTCAACAGCGGTATTCAAACCATACATTTTATCCGCCCCTCAGAGGATTTTATGGCTGAAAAATATGGGGTGAACCGGTCGATGGACGAGTTCGGCGTTTCCTCCAGCTGCTGGGACTGGGTGCCTGATCCCATTTCAAGACAGTTTATTTATGAAGCTACCGGCGACCGTAAGGAAGCCGCCCGGGTGGTGGTAAAACAATGGGCCAGTAAAACCGATTACCTGAAAGCCGGCGAAGCATTGAATAGCAGCGTTTTACTGGTTGATGTTCCGGCAATAATGAATGCCGTGAAACCGTGATGCGGCATACCCCCGCTTTGAAGTTTGGGCGAATGCACACCCTGCCGTTGTCACGTAACAGGGCGCCGCAGCGGCGTGAATTTCTTTTAACGATTCCACCAAATTCCTAATTCCAAATTCCCCTTTGTTTATCGTACCTTTGCCGCTTCAAAATTTTTGCGCAAGTATGATAACAGTGAATAATGTGACCCTATCGTTCGGAAAACGGGTATTATTCGATGAAGTAAACCTTTCCTTTAGTAAGGGCAATTGCTATGGTGTAATTGGCGCCAACGGGGCGGGTAAATCTACTTTTCTGAAGATCTTATCGGGTGAAATTGAACCCAATAAGGGCACCGTTGATATAACGCCCGGCGAACGCATGGCTGTGTTGAAGCAGAACCATTTTGAGTTTGATGAATGTACTGTATTGAATACAGTACTGATGGGCCATAGCAAGTTATGGCAGGTTATGCATGAGCGCGATGCCATCTATGCAAAGGCCGATTTTACCGAAGAAGACGGTATTCGCGCCGGTGAGCTGGAGGGTGAATTTGGCGAAATGGGTGGTTATACCGCTGAAAGCGATGCCGCCACTTTGTTGAGCGAGCTCGGCGTAAAAGAAGACGTACAACAGTTACTGATGAAAGATATCAGCGGGGCAATGAAAGTGCGGGTGCTGCTGGCGCAGGCATTATTCGGCAACCCCGATATCCTGATCCTCGATGAGCCTACCAACAACCTCGATGTGGTGACCATCTCCTGGCTCGAGAACTTCCTGGCCGAGTATGAGAGCATCGTAATTGTCGTATCGCACGACCGTCACTTCCTCGATGCCGTGTGTACCCACGTGGCCGACGTTGACCGTCAGAAGATCAAGATCTACACCGGTAACTATACCTTCTGGTACGAAAGCAGCCAGCTGGCCGCCCGTCAGTTAGGCGATAAGAACAAGAAGATGGAAGAAAAGCGCAAAGACCTGATGGAGTTCATCGCACGGTTTAGCGCCAACGCCTCCAAATCGAAACAGGCTACTTCGCGTAAGAAAGCCCTCGAAAAACTGGTTATTGAAGACATTACTCCTTCGAACAGAAAATATCCCGGTATCATCTTCAAACAACAGCGTGAAGTTGGTAACCAGATCCTGAACATTGAAAAATTATCGAAATCTATAGAAGGCAAACCGTTGTTCACCAACATCAGCTTTACCGTGAACAAGGGCGATAAAATCGCCATCGTTGCCGACGACCATATGGCCATCACCGCTTTCTTCGAGATCATCAACGGCGAAGTAGCGGCCGACAGCGGTAAATACGAATGGGGCGGAACCGTTACAAAAGCTTATTTGCCCAACGATAACTCGAAATATTTTGCCGAACAGGGTAACCTGAACCTGATGGACTGGTTGCGTCAGTACGTGCCACCGCATGTTACCGATGTGGATGAGCCGTTCCTGCGGGGTTTCCTGGGTAAAATGCTGTTCACCGGTGATGAGATCATGAAGAAAACAAGTGTATTGAGCGGAGGGGAGAAAGTTCGTTGTATGGTTAGCCGAATGATGTTGCAGGACCCCAACGTGGTGATCCTCGACGAGCCTACCAACCACCTCGACCTGGAATCTATTCAGTCGTTCAACGAAAGCATGACCAATTTTACAGGTATCGTGTTGTTGTCTTCGCATGACCATACCTTTATGCAAACCGTTGCCAACCGTGTTATCGAACTTACGCCTAACGGCGCTATCGATAAGCTGATGAGCTTCGACGAATACCTCGAAAGAAAGCAGGCCAATAAATTACAAATGGCTTAATTTATATGCGGTAATATTTTTAACCCCGTTCCGGTAACAACAGGAGCGGGGTTTTATTTTGATAACGGCAGTAGTAAGGAATAATTCTCTATATTGCCGGTCACCCGAATCAACGATCAGATAATCATAACTTTTAATGCGCTGTTATGAGTTCACCCGGCTGGGATAACTTCTGGAAAGGCCAACGGAAATCCTTTTATGCGGTCATGAAAATGGCTACCGGATATTTTGTTTCGAAAGTTGAAAAGTTATACCGTTTAAAACCAACCGACGAAATTTTCGACTATGGGTGCGGTCCGGGTTTTGTCGCCGATTCACTGGCCCGGAAAAAAATACGGATAACCGGTGCCGATATCAATGAGTTCTTTATAGAGGAATGCCGCAAAAACCATCCCGGTTCGTTGTTCACGGTTATAACAACAGATATAACCACCAATAAAAAGATCCTCGAAGAGCAGTTGAAAGGAAAACAATTCGATTACATCATTTTGTTGAGTGTAGCGCAGTACCTCAGGGCTATCAGCGATCTCGAAGATATCATCAAACTGCTCAGTGCATATATGAAACCGAAGGGCATGATCATAGTGTCTGATGTGCTCGACGAGAACACCTCTTCCATAAAAGATGCATTTTCATTGTTTACGCATTGCATCAGAAAGGGCAGGATCGGGGCCTTTGCCGGCTTTATTTCTTACCTTATGTTCTCCGATTACCGTACCGTTTCAAAACAAACAAAGTTGCTGCAGGTACCCGAACAGGCCATGCGCGAACTGGCCGGCCGCAATAAGTTAAGCTGCGAAAAAGTACATGGGCTTACCATTCAGAAATCCCGGTCAAACTATATTTTGAGCTTTACCCCGGCAAAATAACCGGTTGCAGGTCGATTAAATGCCGGTTCATGCAATAAATGCTAACTTTAAGCGCTATTAACCGGTTGGCTGTCGATAGCTTAACCCGGTGAAAATCAGCGGGGCTAACAAACAAGATCTTTTCAAAAGATACCTTAATACCCTTCTCTTGAAAAGATGGCTTAAAATCAAACTAAAGGTTGTTGATCGGG
>CBIHPC010000106.1:0-18843 GCA_966211305.1 uncultured Niastella sp. | reverse complement strand
TTTATATAAAGCTTCTAACGATCAGTCCGATCAGGATCGAGAGCGAAAAGCTCATCAGGGTGCCAATGAGGATATATTCGGCCTCCTTCCGCGCTTCAGTGCCTTTGATATCGTTGAACCGCAGGATCGATTTGGCTGCGATCAAAAAGCCAATGCCTTCAAAATGGCTGCTGATAACAAAGGTGAATACGAGTACGCGTTCAAAAATGCCGATCCATTTTCCGGCTTCATTCAGGCTTACAGAGGAACGCATGGTTTGTTCTTCCGCCTCGCGTCGCCACCGTTGTGTGGCGCTGGCCAGCAACAGTGACATTGGAAAGGTGACCATCAGGTAACCGGCTGCTATGGCCCAGGCCGACTGGTTGTGCATTACCGATCTCCAGCTATCAGGGATCCAGCCCGCCGGTGCAATGAACAGGCTCCATAATACAAACAGGGTGATCAAATGCGCCACCTGGTCAATGATAAAATAAACCACTTTGTCTGATCTATTCAGTTTCCACAGATCGATAGCGAAATGGGTAAGCATTACCAGCAGGGGAACGATCCATAAATTCCAGCCGGGAGCAAAGAGATAAATCAGGATGCCATGTATGGCGCAGTGCAGGTAAAGCATCCATGACCGTGCTTTCAATCGTTGCTTGTGGCGTACCATAGCGCGCGATTGCAATAAAAAGTCGCCAACGAGGTGAGCGAATATCCATTGAAATAAGGTTACCATTTTAGAATGCTTAATGCCGAATGCCAAAGGCTGAACGCTGGTTCCCGATCGTTCAGTTTATCCTGCAAATGGCGATCAGATTTAAAAATATGGTTACAACTCAAGCTAAAGGCTGAACGCTTAATGCCGCTCTCCGGCATTCGATCTTCCCGCAATAACCCAAACACTTCGAAACACGGGCCGGGCCTTCCGGGTTAAGCCTTCGGCGTTCAGCGTTAAATATAATTTAAAGGGTTGGTATAACCGATTCGAAGCGGGTTAGAATTTTATGCACAACATGCCAGCCGGCTGCCTGTAAACGATAATAAACCGAGGGTTGCTTAATTTTTAATTTCCGGGCTATTTCTTCCTGTGTCATTTCGCGTAGTTGCAGGTATACTGCTTCGGCCTGCTGAATTGACCAGTGCTGAATGTGATAATTTAATGAAGAGCTATGCACCTGCCACTCGCTGGTAAAATCGTCGTTGTCGCCTGCAATGCTTATGATTTCACCGCTTTTTACAAGGGCATCGAGAAACGGGCCCGATGCCTGGAATGCGGAACCATCAGAGGTGATCACCTGTTTGCTTTTATAGCTGATTTCGCCTACGCCAACAGCCAACCGCATTTTATATGCATATTGTATCAAAAAGCTATGCAGCAATAATGTTAACCTTAACACCGAAGTGCGGTTAGTGGTAAGTATGCCCTGTATGCTATCGCCCCGGTACTGCTGCACCTGCAGATCGGGATATTCGTGAACGAACTCATTAATGAAAGCATCGAGCAAACCCTGCAGTTTTCTACGGGCTGCGGGTTTCAGATAAGATGAACCTACGACATCGCCGCTGATAACTGCTGCTTTTTGATTAGTTGCCATAACCGGCTTTTATACAAATATAGGCCTATAGCCTTATAATGTCAAATTATAAGTTTAAAGGCTTATAATTTGACATTATAAGTTCCTGGACTTATATTTATAATGGACTGATAAGCACGATGAAACGTAGAATATTGCGCCATTTTAAAGCCAATGGATAAAAATAAAAAGCCCTCCGTTCCGGTAGCTTCCGGAACGGAGGGCTTTGTTTATAAGATCAGATCGTTCGTAGTAACAAACGATATTAATACCTGTAATGTTCAGGTTTGTAAGGTCCTTCTTTGGGAATACCCAGGTAAGAAGCCTGTTCGCTGGTAAGTTCATCCAGTTCAACACCGATCTTTTTCAGGTGTAAACGGGCAACTTTTTCATCGAGGTGTTTAGGCAGAACGTATACTTTGTTCTCGTAGTTCTTGTTGTTGGTCCACAGTTCCAGCTGGGCCAGCGTTTGGTTTGTAAATGAGTTACTCATTACAAAACTTGGGTGGCCTGTAGCGCAACCGAGGTTCACCAGGCGGCCTTCAGCCAGCAGGATGATCTCTTTACCGTCGATGTTATATAGGTCTACCTGAGGTTTAATGGTATCTTTGGTATTTCCGTAGTTGTTGTTCAGCCAGGCTACGTCTATTTCGATATCGAAGTGGCCAATGTTACAAACGATGGCTTTATCTTTCATTGCCTTGAAGTGCGCAGCGGTGATGAGGTCGCGGCAGCCTGAAGCGGTAACGATGATATCGGCTTCCTTAACGGCGTCGATCATCTTTTTAACTTCAAAGCCGTCCATAGCAGCCTGTAAAGCGCAAATAGGATCAACTTCCGTAACGATCACACGGCAGCCTGAGCCGGCGAGTGAAGCGGCAGAACCTTTACCTACATCGCCATAACCGCCTACAACGGCTACTTTACCGGCCAGCATTACGTCGGTAGCGCGGCGGATAGCATCAACGAGGCTTTCTTTACAACCGTATTTATTATCGAATTTCGATTTGGTAACTGAATCGTTTACGTTAATGGCAGGGATAGGTAAGGTACCTTTAGCCATTCTTTCATACAAGCGGTGAACGCCGGTGGTAGTTTCTTCGCTCAGTCCGCGGATATGCTGAACCAGTTCAGGGTATTTGTCGAATACCATGTTGGTAAGGTCGCCACCATCGTCGAGGATCATATTCAACGGGCGATCGGCGCCCCCGAAGAACAATGTTTGTTCAATACACCAGTCGGCCTCTTCAATTGTCTGACCTTTCCAGGCATACACACCGATACCGGCAGCGGCAATGGCAGCAGCGGCCTGATCCTGGGTAGAGAAGATATTGCAGGAGCTCCATTTAACCTCGGCGCCCAAAGCCACCAGAGTTTCAATAAGCACAGCAGTTTGGATGGTCATGTGCAAGCAGCCGGCAATACGGGCGCCTTTTAAAGGCTGCGAAGGACCGTACTCTGTACGTAACGCCATCAAACCCGGCATTTCAGCCTCTGCGAGGCGAATCTCTTTACGACCCCATTCTGCAAGACTGATATCCTTTACTTTATAGGGAAGTGAAAAATCAATGTTCTTGGTGATAGTAGACATATCTTTTTGAATATTTATTTCGGGCGCAAAGCTACAATTTATGTATGAAACTCGGCGCAATTCCCGCTACAGGAAGGCAGGTTGTTGATTTATTCCTTTATTCGATAGCGGTAAAAGGTTAAATAATTGATTTATACTATTTTTTTGGTAAGATCGGCTACAGTTTTCTTCTCCAGGATGCGCAGGTTGGCGTCCCGTACCAGTACCATCATATCGTGCAGGCCGCATTGTTTTTCATCGCAGTTCTTGCACCGCTCATAAAAGTACAGGCTTACACAGGGAAGCATGGCTATGGGGCCATCTATCAGCCGCACTATTTTGGCCAGGGATACTTCTTTTGGGGATACTTTGAAGAAATATCCGCCGCCTTTTCCTTTTTTACTTTCCAGTATGCCGGCTTTTTTCAGTTCCAGCAATATGTTTTCCAGGAACTTAAGGGGGATACGTTTCTTTTTCGAGATCTCTGCAATAAGAATGGGCTCATTTTCTTTCTTTTCAGCCATATACATCAGGGCCTTAAAGGCGTACTGGGCTTTCTTGGATAGCATGTATTTTCTTTTTAAACACGTAAAGTACCCTCCGGTGACGCAGGGTTATAAGGGCGTAAGATAAAATAATTTATTTATCATCCGGTAAGAAAGCTGAACGTAAAACGCTGAACGCAAAACGCCAATATTTCCAAATAAAAGCCAGCCAGCCAGCCGGCGGCAGGCGAAAAATGCGGAATCTGCGTTCAGCTTTCAGCGTTTAGCGTTTGGCATTTTATCTTATGCTTACCAGTTTGTTCACATAGGCGTATTTGATAAGCCCAATGACGCTATTTGTTTTGGTTTTGCGGAAGATATTCTTGCGATGTGTTTCAACAGTACGTTCGCTTATAAACAGCCTTTCGGCTATTTGTTTATTGCTGTACTCCTGCTCTATGAGGCGGATGACTTCGAGCTCCCGGTCGGTAAGATGAGTTGTTTCGGGTGCTACTTTTCGGAGGCGGACAGTAGGATTAGGCATTTCCTGTAAGGTTTTGTCGTTAGTGTAAATATGCTCGATCATGTTTTCCAGTGCTTTGGTTATATTATGTTTATCAGTGCTTTTTAACACATATCCCGATATATTTCCTTCCTCGATCATTGTATTCACAATAGGGATTTGCTCTTTCTCAAAAAGGGCTACTATTTTTACCCGCGGAAACAGCCCTTTTACTTTGTTGGCCAGTTCATGCCCGTCCCTGTACAGCATGGCAATGTCGGCGAATAAAATATCAACGGGTGTGCAGGCCATCTGCCGAAGCAGTTCCCGGGGGTTGGTGGTTATTATAACGGCCTTGAAGTATTCATGTTTATGAAGTAGTGACAGAACCCCATCGATTACCGTCTGGTGATCTTCTGCAATAGCCATTCGAATCTTTTTTCGTTTCATGTTCGGCAGGTTAAACATTCGACCGACAAAGGTTATGGGTTATATGGCTTTAATTTACATGAAGACCTTTCTACTACAGGCCCTTAAGGTGATAGTATCAAATCTTTTGCCACTGGCAAACATGAGCGGTCTGAAATGTTCTTTCATGCCCTTTGCCAAAAAGGGTATGCCGTAATAAAAGCCATAAAAAGAAGTAAAAGGGACGAACGAGGCTGATACGGTATGTTTTAATGGTGGGCCGGGTGAGGTTTTCCCATATTCAATTATTGAAGCAGGAAAGGTATAAACATAACAAGGATGATCCGGTTTAAGACAGTTCATGCAGCAGTAGGTTTGGTAATTCCAGCTATAATTTACTTAATTACCCGACAAAAACTTACAATTCGTATAAAAATTGAGTAATATCAAATCGCATGTAAGGCCAACCGGTGATCATGTACCTGTACCCGAATTTAAAAACAGGCCTTTTTTTACGTGTTATTTCCACTAAAAACAATCTATTTTATCATTTTTTGTTATAGAAATAACTATTTCTACGCCTGAAAGCAAAATACCACGCCATTGACGTGGTATTTTAACTATATATTCTTTTTACTTATTTGTGTGGTGTATACTACAGCCCCAGTACATCTTTCATTCCGTAAATGCCTTTTTTATTTACGAGGAATTCGGCAGCCAGCACGGCGCCGGTAGCAAAACCCTTGCGGTTATGAGCCGTATGTTTGATCTCTATATCATCGATCTCTGAAGAATAGGTTATCCAGTGGGTGCCGGGAGCGGGATCAATACGCTCACTGATAATTTCCAGTTCTTCCTTATTGGCGGCAGGCTCATTCACCCATTTCTTCTTATGCTCTATTGATTGTAAAATGCCTTCTGCGAGGGTAATAGCGGTACCGCTGGGCGCATCTTTCTTTTGGGTGTGATGCACTTCTGTAAGCTTTACATCGTATTCTTTATGGGGAGCCATCAGCTCTGCCAGTCTTTTATTGATGGCGAAGAATATATTCACCCCTACGCTGAAGTTGCTTGCATACAACAGGGCGCCATTATTCTTTATGCAATGTGTTTTAGCTTCTTCAAAACGTTGTAACCAGCCGGTAGAACCGCTTACTACGGGAACACCGGCATTGAGGCACCTGATCACATTTTCAAAAGCCACTTCGGGGCCGGTGAATTCAATAGCTACATCGGCCTTCTTTATGTTTTCGATGGTATTGTCCTGAATATTCTCTATTCCTACTTTTAAAACAATTTCATGGCCGCGTTGCAAGGCAATTTCTTCAATGGCATGACCCATTTTGCCGTAGCCGATCAATGCAATTTTCATTTTTAGAGTTTTAAGTTGTAAGTATTAAGTAGTAAGTGCCAGGTACCCGAACCTTAAAACTTGCTACTTATGACTTATTACTTTTAGCGGCGCTAAGGTATTGCTTTTTTAGAGTATTAAGTTGTAAGTATTAGGCAGTAATTGCCTTTATACAAACTTAAAACTTATCACTTATTACTTACTTTAATCACCAGGCTTACCCCAATGGTTTGATTGGAAAGAAGGGCTGGTTTTACCTGCATGCTCAGGTTGTCGTTTACATTAAAACCTTTCAGGTGGGCGTCAACAGTGGCGTCTATTACATTCAGCCCCCAGAACAACAGGGTGAATAAAATAGAGTAGTCCATGTTTTTACGAAAATCGTTTCGGGCGTTCAACAGGGCCGGCGATCTGCCCTGTGTTACCCAGTTTTGCAGGCGTGGGTGCACCTTTGCGAACATATCCCCATAATTAGGGTCGTTTGGACCGGCTTCCACAACAGACAACGCATATCTGATACGGTTATACCAGGTACGGTTATCGAAGAAGGTATAAATGGGTATACCTACAGCCGCATATACAATGGGAACTTTCCAGTATTTTTTATTGTAGATCTGGCCCAGGCCGGGGAATATAGCAGAATAAATAGCCGCCTTGCGTGGTTCGAAAGTGCGGTTACCGGCTGAATCTCTCCATAGACCCTTTCTTACCGTTTTGCCGGGTACTACTTTGCCGGTAGTATCCATTATAGCGAGCGTGTCTTTTTGTTGTGACACTGCCAGCATGGGTAGCGAAAGGATAATTGCAATTACAAAGAAAACATGCTTCATGCAGGCGAACTTAAGCCGAGACACCGATCTGATCTAATATCTTATTCAGTTCCTGGATTGAATAATATTCAATCGAAATAGCTCCGTGCCCGTTTTTGTTATGATTTAATCGAACCTTGGTACTAAAATGAGTTGCTAAGTTATCTTCAATTTTCTTGTAAGCAGGTGGAAGTGTGCTTTTTACGGATTCTTTAACAGCAGCGCCGGGACCGCTCTTATACATTTTACGAACCAGGTCTTCTGTTTGCCTTACCGAAAGGCTACGGCTTCTGATCTCGTTAAATATGAACAACTGCTTATCCACGGTATCTACATTGATGAGGGCGCGGGCATGACCCATGCTGATCTCATTCTTACGCACGGCTACCTGAATGTCAGGTGGCAGTTTCAGCAAACGAATGTAGTTGGCAACTGTGCTTCTTTCCTTGCCCATGCGTTCGGCTACCTGCTCCTGTGTGTAGTTCAGCTCTTCCATCATGCGTTTATAGCTCAGGGCTATTTCCACGGCATTCAGGTCTTCGCGTTGCAGGTTTTCGAGCAGGGCCAGCTCAAGCAGCTCCTGGTCATTGGCCTGGCGAATATATGCCGGCACGTCTTTTAAACCGGCTATTTTGGATGCGCGCCAGCGGCGTTCACCCGAAATAAGGCGGTATTTACCATTGGCCGTCTGTTGTGAAACGGTAATAGGTTGCACAATGTCGTGCAACTTTATGGAAGAAGCCAGTTCCTGCAGCGCCTGCTCGTCGAAATCGTGACGGGGCTGGCGTGGGTTGGGCTCAATTTGATCGATGGGAATTCGCAAGATGGCGGTAACCGTTTGGGCAACTTCCTGCTTCAGGTTGCCGGCTGAGTTTTTCAGATCAGAATCTATATTCTGCAACAGGGAACGAATTCCCTTACCAAGCGCGTCTTTATTTTGTTTGGGGTTGGTCATTGATAGTATATGATGATTTATTATTCTAATATACGCTCTTCCTGCTTAATTTTCGTCATATCGTTCTTTTGCAGGATCTCTTTGGCCAGGTTCAGATAGTTGACAGCCCCTTTGCTTTGACCATCATATAAAATCACCGGTTTTCCAACGCTGGGCGCCTCGCTGATGCGGGCATTGCGGTGGATAATTGTATCAAACACCATTTCATCAAAATGTTTGCGCACCTCGTTCACTACCTGGTTACACAGGCGCAAACGGCCGTCGTACATGGTCATCAATATGCCTTCTATGACCAGGTCGGGATTTAAACGGCTCTGAACGATCTTAATTGTGTTCAATAATTTGCCAAGACCTTCCAATGCAAAAAATTCTGCCTGTACCGGAACCATTACCGAATCTGCGGCGGTAAGTGCATTCACGGTAATTAAACCCAGTGAAGGGGAACAATCGATGATAATAAAATCATACAGTTCTTTCACCGGCTCCAGTAAACCTTTTAATACACTTTCCCGGTTAGGGTAGTTGATCATTTCAATTTCAGCACCTACCAGGTCAATGTGCGACGGAATGATATCCAGATTGGGGATCTCCGATTTTAAGATCACATCTTTCATCGGGGTACTGCTTACCATACAATCGTACAAACTGGTTTGAACATTGTGCAGATCGAAACCCACACCGCTGGTGCTATTGGCCTGCGGATCGGCATCTACCAATAATGTTCTGAACTCCAGAACGGCCAGGCTGGCCGCCAGGTTGATGGCGGAAGTAGTTTTTCCAACTCCCCCTTTTTGATTGGCTACTCCAATTACTCGGGCCATAGTGATTAATTACATTCCTGCCTGCTTTGCCTTGCGCCACCGCTAAAGCTAAGGCGATACGCGGTCCCATAGCACACGGACTAGGCAGGTCGTTGGATTTTTTTTAATTGGTTTCACTTGCGTCGGCTTCATGTTTTAGTAAAACACGAAAAATCAGCATATCAAATTCGTCTTTTCCGGTTGTTAAACCGTAGAAAGGGCAAAATTCGGCGACAATATACTTATTTACCGCATTCAATACAGGGCATAAGGCCGATAGTGAATAAAATTGTATCAAACTCAACAATAAAAAGCATCCCCCAAAAAAGGAGGATGCCCTTACTGGAATGCAAAATTATTACATTAGGCTTATTATCAGCATTTAATGTTTTAATATTTTAAAAGCCGTTATTTTTCGCCTTTTTGAAAAAAAATAACCCCGGAAAACTACCGCCCAAAATCGTTAATTTCCCATTCATCGCCGGCTGTTACAGGTTTATCGTTTCTCCAATATGCAGCAAATGCAGCGTACAACTGGTATCGGCAAAAGCCTTTTTTGCTTTTTCATGATCGATCTTTATAAACCCGAACGTATCGTAGTGAACGCCGATCACCTGCTGGCATTTGACCATGCGGGCGCATTGAACGGCATCGGCCACATCCATGGTAAAGTTGTCGCCAATTGGCAGCACGGCAAAGCTCAGTTCGGCCCAGCCGGGTATCAGCTGCATATCGAGCGTAAGCGCCGTATCTCCGCTATAATAGAAATTTCCTTCTGCTGTGTAGATGATAAAACCAAAAGGATTGCCGCCATAGCTGCCATCGGGCAAACCCGATGAGTGCTGTGCCACTACCACTTTCACGGTGAAATCGCCAAAATTCCATTTGCCGCCCGTGTTCATCGGGTGTGTATTCGAAATGCCCTGTTTACCCAGCCATTCGTAAATTTCCCAACTGCAGATCACTTTGGCGCCGGTACGGCCCGCTATGCGCACGCAATCGGCAATATGATCGGCATGGCCGTGCGATACCAGAATGTAATCGGCTGCAATGGTATCTACATCAATTACTTTATTGGCCAGTTCGTTGGGCGTTATAAATGGATCGAACAACAGTTTTGTACCTTTGACCTCTACTGAAAAACAGGAATGACCGTAATACGTAAAATTCATGTAGTTTGATTTGTGTGCTAAGAAAAATAAAAATTTAAAACCAGGAACATAGTTTTTCGTTATTTAATAATACAATGAGTGAAATTTATACCATCGTTTCCGGCACCAACCGGCCGGGAAGCAATACTGAAAAGGTAGCGCGGCATTATCAGCAGGTTTTAAAATCAAAGAACATTACCCCTAATTTCATTTCACTGGAAGGCTGGAAATACGTTGATAAAACCCCTGAATTCGTTCAACTGGAGAGCGATATGCTGGTACCAGCCACTAAATTCATATTTATTTGCCCCGAATATAATGGCAGTATCCCCGGCGTATTGAAGCTCATGTTCGATATTTCAGACTACAAAAAAGTATGGTGGGGCAAGAAGGCCCTGCTAACCGGTGTGGCTACCGGCCGCGGCGGCAATTTGCGCGGGTTAGAGCATTTAACAAGTATTTTACATTACCTGCGGGTGGTGGTACATCCCAATAAGCTGCCTATTTCATTGGTTCATAACCTCATGCATGGCTCCGGCGATTTTCATGATGCCGGTACGATGAAGGCCATCGAAATGCAGGTGGATGAGTTTATACAATTTTAGTGAATGTGAATCGTCTACCCTTGTATGAGACTGAAGTAAGAAGCACTTAACAAGGCTTTTAGGTAGGAAAATGTCTCTTATAGACGAACATATTCAATTCAACAAACCATGCGTAATTCAGGTTTTTTCTTTTTTATGCTGGGCCTTATGGCCCTGCTTGATTTTTACATTTTCCAGGCCCTGCAGGTAGTACTGCCCGCTTCATCTAAAGCCCGCCTGGCCATTATCATTACATATTGGGTGATGTCGGCGGCAGGCCTGATCATTATCTTTTCGATCCCTTACCTAAATTTCGACTCACTGCCGCGTTGGGTAGTTACTTATGGACGCGCGATCATATTCGGCCTGTTCATAGCAAAACTGGTAGCCTCAGTTTTTTTTGCTATCGACGATATCCGCCGTGGCGGAACCTGGCTATTTTCCCGCTTCTCGCAAAAGCCGGTAATAAGTGCTGCCCATAATGGGGTAGGAATTACCCGTTCTGTTTTCCTGAGCTGGATGGGACTGGCAGTAGGCGGAACCGTTTTCGGCACCCTGGTGTACGGCTTTGGCAATAAATACCGTTACCAGGTGAACCGGCTTAAAATAAGCTTCAAAAATCTCCCCGGTGCGTTTAAGGGAATGAAGATCGTTCACATCTCAGACATACATTCGGGCAGTTTTATGGATAAGGAAGCCGTTGAAAAAGGCGTACATAAAATCCTGAAAGAAAAACCCGATATGATCCTGTTTACTGGTGACCTGGTGAATGACCGCGCTACAGAAATGAAGGATTATATCGAGGTGTTCAGTAAGCTCAATGCGCCATTGGGTGTGTATTCAACTCTTGGTAACCACGATTACGGCGATTATGTTCGGTGGGACAGCCATGAAGCCAAGATGGATAACCTCGAGCAGTTAAAACTGGTGCACAAACAAATGGGCTGGCGTTTATTGATGAATGAACACGTGGTGCTGGAAAAGGACAGCGATCGTATTGCCCTGTTAGGTATAGAGAACTGGAGTGCCAAAGGAAATTTCGGGCGCTATGGAAAAATGGAAGATGCTTATCCCGGTGCTGAGCAATATCCGTTTAAGATCCTCATGAGCCACGACCCCAGCCATTGGGATGCGGAAGTGCGCACGAAGTATAACGATATTGATCTAACATTATCGGGCCATACCCATGGGATGCAGTTCGGGGTTGAAATGCCCGGTTTCCGCTGGAGCCCCGTGCAGTACATGTATAAGCAATGGGCCGGTTTATATGAATCGGGCGAACAGAAATTATATGTGAACAGGGGGTATGGGTTTATCGGGTATCCCGGGCGCGTAGGGATTTTGCCGGAGATAACGGTTATAGAGTTGTCATAAAGAAATATCGAATATTGAATGCTGAATGTAGAACGCCGAAGTGAAATACAGAAAAATGATTGGCGGAATGTACTTACTTCTACATTCGATATTCTTCTGTTTTAAAACGCCTGTTGTTAGAGAGGCTTTCAAGGTTACTTCCAGGCTGTAAAAAAAGGACTGTCATTATTAGTTGACAGTCCTTTTAATTTAAGGAGGTTTTCTTAAGGGCTTCAGAAGTAATACTAACAGATGGAATCTGTGCTCAGGCCTCACCCGGTAGAAGCACATGTACGGATTAAAAGGTACAGGTTACGGATCCGAAAGATTTCAGAATGTAAGAGGGTAATTCTACGGGCAGGGAAAAGGTAAAGTAAGGAGGACCGGCTAAAATGCTATTTGCTACTTACGGTTTGGGTTGTTATAGATGAAAAGTTGTTTATGCGCGATGGGCCTTCATAAACCATCTTAGCCAGTCCTCTGTGATTACTAAATCAAGCCTTAACCATGAACTCATTAGGGTTATTTTGTGCCAGAGGCATTTCTACGGTAAAAGGGACAAGGGTGTGTTCTACGATGTTAGGGATTAGGGGAAAACTATATAAAATAACTTATTGCTAATTTATTTCATGCGTTAGTTTCAGTGGGTTTTTTTCGTATTGACAACACAAAAATACGTTGTAGAAACCCCCTCTCGCGGGTACATTCGATGAATCGGGGAAATGTGTAGCCGAATGGATTTAATTGCCCGGTGAACACGGAAAGCAATTGGCAACCGTCAACAGGCAGTAGGCAAAAAGCTAAAAAATCAATTGATAATAAGTAGTTTACAAATTAATGCTCCATCCCCTGCGGGGTGTTAAACCTGCCGGGCGAAGCCTGCTGCAATCTGCGCTCCTCCTTTGCCTATTGCATAACCTGCCCCTGATCAATGCAGGCCGCAATTCGCGTATGATTGCCAGTTGCCAATTGCCTATTGCCTATTGGAATAAACGTTCAACAGTTGATTAACTTCCTGTAACAACAGGGGTTTGTAGTCGTGTAGTTTATCGAACTCAGTAGAGAGGGCAGTGGCAGCCGTATTCTTTTTGGCGAGTTTCTCCAGCTTTTCCAGTTGTTGAAAAAAGGGCGTGTTCTTGCCAAGGATAGAAACGGTACTTTGAATGTGATGTGAAAGCGAAGCTACCTGCGCTGCGTCTTGTTGGTCAACAGCCTGCTTCAGGGCTTCCATTTCACCGGGGAACTGTTTAAGGAACTGTTTTATGATGGTTCTCAAAAAATCACCGCTTCCCATCACCATATCTTCCAAAAAGTTCAGGTCAATATAGTGCAGGTCGTTCTTCAGCGATTCAATATTGCTGTTGCGGTCATCTGCCAGGTATCTTGTAAGCAAACCGAATAATTCCTTTTCGTGAATGGGTTTCGAAATGTAATCGTTCATGCCAAAGCTTAAACATTTCTCCCGTTCGCCTGCCAGTGCATGTGCTGTCATCGCAATGATGGGAATATCGCTTCTAAGGTCTTTTCGTATAGCCTGGGCAGTTGCATAACCATCCATCAGGGGCATTTGAATATCAAGCAACACCAGGTGAAAGGTAGCGCGTTGCAACCATTCAATGGCTTTTGAACCATTATCAGCCAGTTCATAATTCACCTTCCAGCTTTGGAAAGTGAATTTTATCAGCAACTGGTTCATGGCATTGTCTTCTACCACCAGCACCCGGGCATTGGGAAATGCACCGGCGCTTATCTCCGTTCTTTCTGAAAGCGAGGCGGGCATGGCCTGGCCAACCGGCACCAGTGAATATGCTATTTCAAAAATAAATTCAGTGCCTTTGCCGGGGGCGCTGTCAACCGTAATATTCCCGCCCTGCAGTTGCACCAGGTTACGTACAATGGAAAGCCCCAGGCCGGTGCCGCCGTATTTACGGGTAGTATCGGTTTCTCCCTGTTCGAAACGTTCGAATATGGCACCCAGTTTATCGGGGGGAATACCAATACCGCTGTCTTTCACCGAGAACCGCAGGTTTACATGATCGGTGTTTTGCGAAAGGGTAGTGATGTTGATGGCGATACCGCCCTTTTGCGTGAATTTGATCGCATTGCTGATAAGGTTCACGAGGATCTGCGTAAGCCGCACCGCATCACCGGTGAGTGTGTCGGGAATATTATCCTGAATGAATAAGGAGAAGGAAAGGTTTTTTTCGCGGGCCTTATGATAGAACATGGTTTCAATGGAACTGCAAAGGCCGCGCAGGCTGAACGGATTTTTTTCTATCCGAAGCATGCCCGCTTCTATTTTTGAAATATCAAGAATGTCGTTGATAATGGTAAGCAGGTTTTCACTGGCCGATTGTATCAGGTTCACGAACTGTTGCTGTTCACTGGTCATGCTGGTTTTCTGCAACAGGTTGGTAAAACCTATAACCGAATTGATAGGCGTACGAATTTCATGGCTCATGTTGGCCAGGAACTGTTCCTTTACATTGGCCGATTCAATTGCCTGCTGCCGCGCTTCTTTTAAAGCGGTTTCGGCTTTTTGTTGTTCGGTGATATCATAAATGGTAGAACGGCTTGAAACGTAATTGCCGTTGCCGTCATAAATGGCAACGGAGTTCAGTACCACCGGAAAGGTGCGGCCTGTTTTGGTACGCATGGTAAGCCGGCGTTCCTTTACCGAACCGTTCTTTTTGAAAGTGGGAAAATTCTCCCGAACGCTTTTGGCGGTTTCCTCATCAAGGATATCGTATATGTATAGTTTTCCAACCACTTCATCGCGGGTATAACCCAGCCATTTCAGTTCGGTATCGTTGATGGCCACTATACGTGCGTTTTCGTCGAGGGAGTGATAACCGCAGGGCGCATTGTTATACAGGTCCTGAGTTTCTGCAGAGATCCTTTCTATGTTAAGGCGGGCTTCTGTTTCATTATCATTGGCCTGTTTCAGTTCTTTTATCAGCTCGTGTTGCCGCAATAAATGCCGTATCACCAGCGTACAAAGTATTACGATGCCCGATAAGCCAAGTATGGTTAAAAAGCGGCTGATGAACAATACGTAGATGGTGCGCCGCCTGTTCTCCTTGATGCCTGCCTGCAACTGCTCGTATAATTCTTTTTCCAGTTGCATGGAAAGGTCGGTAATACTGTCGCGCAGAATGATGCCGGTTTTACTTGATATCCGTTGTTCGGCATACACTTTTCCCAGGCGGGTATATACATCGATGATCTCGTTGTTGAGCTGTATTCTCTTTTCAATAAGGGAGGCGAGGCGGGTGAAGGAGGCCTGGTTATACTGGTTAACGGAGGCCTTTTGCAAACCGGCCAGTTCATATTTTAAAAAATTAAGCGTATCCTCTACACCTATGATAAAATTGCTGTCGCCGGTAATAACAAAACCACGCACCTGGCTTTCGGTGAGGATCACATTTTTTACAATGTTCTGAAGTTTATTGTGCAGGTGAAACGACTCAATGGCTTCGCTGCTGGCGGAGCGGGATTTACTAATGATGCGTTCGGTATTGAATTGGAGAATAATGCCCGCTGCAATAAAGGCCACCGAGAAGGCAACACTATACAGAATAAGCTTGTTAGGTTTGATTTGTCTTTTCATGGTAACAGATGCTACCTCAGTAACCTAACCTTAACCGGAATGTCAATATGCAATAGACAATATGCAATAAGCAATTGTGTTCGCGAATTGCGGAGTGCTTGAATACCGACAAACTGATACCGGTTAGGGAATAATTTGCCAATTGCTTATTGTCAATTGCATAGCGTGGTGCAGGTGACAATAGCCGTAAAATACGATAATACAATTGATTACTGCACACAAATACAGTGCAATTTAATATATCTTTACAATAACTTTATCTTCTGAATTAATTTACTCCGGTAACTTTCGGCTACGGGAATGGCGGTATTTATAATATTGACGGCACCATCTTCAATGGAGTCGATCTTATCGAGGGAAATGATATAACTTCGATGAACACGCATCAGTTTTGCAGATCTGACCTTCTCTTCAACCGCTTTAAGTGTAGTGTGTACGATATGCCACTGGGTTTCAGTGCGTATTTTAACATAATCACCCATGGCTTCTATCCATAATATTTCTCCCAGCTTTAATTTTTTCAATATGTTGTTATCCCTGATGAACAGGTAATCATCGGCGGCGGCGGTAACTTCCGAATCGTTGCGGCTCAGGATATCGCTCACTTTGTCGATAGCCTGCATCAGGCGGGGAAGGTTTACCGGCTTTATAAGGTAGTCTACCACGTTCAGATCAAAGGCTTCAGCCGCATATTTTTTCTGGGAGGTGGTGAGAATGGCAAGTGTTTGTTTGGGCAATATTTTCAACAATTCAAGACCGGTCATGCCGGGCATTTCTATATCTAAAAGAACTAAATCAGGCGGATTGGCCGTAATATTGCGGTGGGCCTCAATAGCGTCTTTACATTCGCCGGTGATCTGCAACCTTCCGGTTTGCAGCGCCAACTGATGCAAAGTGAGCCTCGACAGATCATTATCATCCACTATTAAACAGGTTATCATAGCGTAATGGTCGTAATAGTTAAGGTAATATAAGTTAGCAAAAAATTAGTAATGATTAAACCGGCCACAATTTTTTTTATCTCATCTTCGTTGTGCTCTGATCCAGGCACCCGGTATGCCCATGTACGGATAATTAGCAAACGTATGAAGAAATTGCTCGTTCTGCTTGTTTTTACCCTTGCTATGCAAACAGGTTTTTCCCAAAACGGGGGAAAACTTGATTCATTATTTCTAAAAGGCGATACCACCGCCATTATGGATTCATTGCTAAAGGATTTTGATTTATATCTGGATAGCCTTATTGGCCGTAAAAGTTTCTTTACCCTCAATGCAGGCATTGGTACCGGTTTCTTTAGTTTTAATGAAAAAAATTCCGTTACCATCAATACCGAAAAGAAACTCATTTTTTCACCATCGGCAGGGTACTTTCATAAGTCAGGCTTCGGTATTTCCGCTTCGGCCTATGCGCTGTTGAATAACAGGATGAATTTTTATCAATATTCATTTAGTCCGTCATATGACTGTATAAAAAAGAGCTTTTCAACTGGTATCGCATATACGAGATATCTCACCAAAGATTCGCTCGACTTTTATACAACGCCTATTCAAAATGAACTGTTTGCCTATTTCTCTTACAAGAAATGGTGGGTTCGGCCCACGCTTAGCCTGAGCTACGGTTGGGGCAGTAAGGAAGAATATGAAAAAAGAGAGGCCAACCGCCTGTTGCGTTTGCTCCGCAGCCGCTATTATGTGATCATAAAGAACGAGCTCTCGGTACGCGACTTTTCGGCAACCATTTCTGTACGCAAAGATATAGACTGGTACGGTGTGCTGAGCAAATCGGATAATATAACGTTAACGCCTATTGCCATGTTGAATGCCGGTACGCAGAACTATGGCTTCAATACGTCTTATTCGTATAACTTTTCACCGGTACGGGCCAACTCGTTGCCCAGTAATTCTGAAATCTCAGATAATACACAGTTTGCGTTACAATCGGCCTGCTTTGCGCTCAGGGGCAGTTATCTGAAAGGCAGGTTCCTGTTGCAATCGCAGGTATTGTTCGATTATTTTCTTCAGGACCTGGGCGACGCCGGTTCAAAACTCAGCACCGTTTATTCCATTACCGCCGGAATCAGTTTTTAACACCTGATTTTTAGGCATTTCTTCACGCAGCTGTTAAGACAAATTAACAGGCACGGTTGAACCTTGGCATATAAGTTGAAATTCTATAGTTGAACCAAATAACAGAATATGAAACTAAAATCCCTGGCGTTATTAACAATTGCTTCAGCTCTTTCTACTGCATCATTTGCCCAAGGCGGATTCCATCTTGGTGTTAAGGCCGGTGCAAATATTTTCAAGGTTGACGGTACTGCTATTAAAGATGAATTTAAATTCGGATATAATCTCGGTGCATTTGCAGAATTGAATTTTTCTGACAAATGGGGCATCCAGCCTGAAGTTATGTGGAACCAAACCAACTTCCGCACAGCAAATAACTTCAATGCTATTTATCCGGGCGGAAAGAATGATCTGGAAGGTAAATTGAACTATCTAAGCATTCCGGTGCTTTTAAGTTTTTCACCAGCTAAGATTATATCGTTTCAGGCCGGTCCGCAATTCGGTATTTTGCTGAATAAGGATGAAAGTCTTTTTGAAAATGGCAGGGAGGCTTTTAAAAGTGGCGACTTCTCCATGCTGGGTGGCGTGCAGCTCAACCTCGGCGCCCTTAAAGTTGGCGGTCGTTATGTAGTGGGCCTGGCAAATATCAATGATATAGACGACAGGGAAAAATGGAAGAACCAGGGATTTCAGGTGTATCTCGGTACGAGAATATTATAATCCACCATATACATACAAAAAGAAGCCCTTCCGTAATACAGGAGGGCTCTTTTTATGAAGTAAGCACCCGGAACTTAATTTTCTTCTTTCATCCGCTTCCATGCATTGATCAATCCATTGGTGCTTGAATCGTGTTTACTTACAGGGTTGTTGTCCTGCAGTTCGGGCAGAATATTATTGGCCAGTTGTTTGCCCAGTTCAACACCCCATTGGTCGAAGCTGAAGATATTCCAGATAACGCCCTGTACAAAGATCTTGTGTTCATATAACGCGATCAGCTGACCCAATGTATACGGTGTTATCTTTTTGATCAGGATCGAATTGGTAGGCCGGTTGCCGGTAAATATCTTGAATGGCAACAGGGCTTTTATTTCCTCCGGCGTTTTGCCTGCTTTTATCAGTTCCGCTTCTGCTTCCACTTCGGTCTTTCCGTTCATCAGCGCTTCGGTTTGCGCAAAGAAGTTTGATAACAGCTTGGCATGATGGTCGCCAATAGGGTTGTGGCTGATAGCCGGCGCAATGAAATCGCAGGGGATCAGTACGGTGCCCTGGTGTATCAGTTGGTAAAACGCGTGCTGGCCATTGGTGCCGGGTTCGCCCCAGATTACCGGACCGGTATTATACCGAACGGTTTTGCCTTTGCGATCGACGCTTTTACCATTGCTTTCCATATTGCCCTGTTGAAAATAGGCGGCAAAGCGATGCAGGTATTGATCGTATGGCAGAATGGCTTCTGTTTGGCTATCGAAAAAGTTGGTATACCACAGGCCTATAAGCGCCATTATTACCGGAATGTTATTTTCCAAAGCCGTGGTGCGAAAATGATTATCGGCTGAATTAGCGCCTTTTAAAAGCGATTCAAAATGTTCGTAGCCGATGGTAAGCGCAATGGATAAACCAATGGCGCTCCACAGGGAGTA
>CBIHPC010000105.1:0-18873 GCA_966211305.1 uncultured Niastella sp. | reverse complement strand
ATTAAGATGATCGCTTCCGGACCGGTATACAAAACCATGCAGGTGCAGGGAAACAAAGCGGTGGTTCAATTTACAGGCATTGGCAGTGGCCTTATGGCAAAAAAGGGTTCGGCAAATGCGTTATCGGGTTTTGAAGTGGCCGGCGCTGATCAGCAGTTTTATCCTGCAAAAGCAACCATAGCCGGCGCAACGGTAGTTGTATCGGCAAATGAGGTAGCAAAACCCGTTGCAGTACGTTATGCCTGGGCCGATGATGCCGGCAATGCGAACCTGTTCAATAAAGATGGTTTTCCGGCAGCGCCATTCCGCACCGATCGCTGGAAAGAAAAAACGGAAGGCGTAAGCTACAGGCCATAAAATATAATAATAGAAACAAAAACAAGTAACATTAACGTATCATGCTAAAGAAACTGAGCGGTTTGAGTGGGTTATCCATTGTCGCCTTTTTAACGATTGTACAAACAGAGGCATTTGCGCAGGGAACTATTATTCCGGTAGAAACGAAAAGCAATGCGTTGGTGCTGCAAACCAACAGCACCAATAACCTGAACATCGTTTACCTGGGGCCAAAGCTGACGGATAAAAAAGAATATGAAGCAATAACGGCCGTGTATAAACAAACCGCTGAGTATACCGGTGTGTCGAACGCGGCGTACGCCACCTCAGGTTCGCGCAATTTGTTTGAACCTGCGTTAACCGTTACCCATGCAGATGGCAATAATTCACTCGATCTGCAATATGTGCGGCATGAAACAAAAAAGCTGAACGATAATGTATCGCTGCTTACCGTTGTATTAAAGGACCCGGTTTACGATTTTGAAGTAAAGTTGTTTTATAAAACCTATTTCGAAGAAGACGTAACGGAGCAATGGAGCGAAATAAAACATAATGAGAAAGGAAATGTGGTGTTGCAGAAATTTGCTTCGGCCGGTTTATACCTTAAAGCAAACGATTTCTGGTTGCGGCAATACCATGGCGACTGGGCAAAGGAAATGCAGGCTGAAGAAAGCAAACTAACGCATGGCATAAAAACACTCGATTCGAAATTAGGTACCCGTACCAACCTGTTTCAGCCGCCCTCGTTTATGGTTTCGCTGAACCAACCCGCTACCGAAGACGAAGGCGCCGTGTTGTATGGTTCGCTTGAATGGAGCGGTAACTTCAGGATCGACCTCGAGCTCGATAACCAGGATAACCTGCGCATCATTGCCGGTATCAATAACCACGCATCGGCGATGACGCTGACGCCCGGTGAAGTATTTACTACGCCGGTATTTTTATCGGTTTTGTCGTTCAACGGAAAAGGTGAAGCCAGCCGCAAACTGCAGAGCTGGGCGCGCAACTATAAACTGCTCGATGGTAAAGGATCGCGGCTCACCTTGTTGAATAACTGGGAAGCTACTTATTTCGATTTCAATGAAACGAAACTAAAAGCCCTGTTGAAAGATACCAAAGAACTGGGCGTTGACCTGTTCCTGCTCGATGATGGCTGGTTTGCCAATAAATACCCGCGCAATAATGACGATGCCGGTTTGGGCGACTGGCAGGAAAACAAAACCAAATTACCGAATGGCATCGCTTCGCTGGTAAGTGAAGCGCAGGCGAATGATGTAAAATTCGGTATTTGGGTAGAACCCGAAATGGTGAACCCGCGCAGTGAGCTGTATGAGAAGCATCCTGACTGGGTAGTGAAACAGCCCAACCACAAAGAATATTATTTCCGGAACCAGCTGGTGCTCGATCTCAGCAATCCGCAGGTACAGCAGTTTGTATTCAATACGATCGACAACCTGTTTACAAAAAATCCAAAGCTGGCCTATATAAAATGGGATTGCAATGCGGTGGTGTACAATGCTTATTCGGCACACCTGAAAAACCAGTCGCATTTTTATGTACAATATATCCAGGGATTGTATTCGGTATTGCAAAAGCTCAGGAAAAAATATCCCACTGTACCGATGATGTTGTGTTCGGGCGGCGGCGGCCGTGTTGATTACGCAGCCCTGCAATATTTTACCGAGTTCTGGCCAAGCGATAATACCGATCCGCTGGAGCGCGTATTTATGCAATGGGAATATTCTTATTTCTACCCTGCGGTAAGTTCGAGCAACCACGTAACCGATTGGGGCAAACAACCGATCAAATACCGTACAGATGTTGCCATGATGGGCAAACTGGGTTTCGATATAGTGGTGAGCAAGTTGAACGAAAAGGATCTTAAGTTCTGCCAGGATGCCATAAAAACCTACAATGCCGTAAAACCCATTATCTGGCAGGGCAATCAATACCGGTTGCAAAACCCCGTAGGAAATGATGTAGCGGCGGTGTTGTATCTCAATGAAGAAAAAACCTCAGGCGTTATCTTCAATTATCTTGTCAATAACCGGTACGATGCGGGTAGTACACGGCCTATTCACCTGAAAGGGCTCGATGCCCAAAAACGCTACAGGATAAAAGAGCTTAACCTGTATCCCGGTACCAGTTCAACGATCGATGATACCAAAATCTATACCGGTGAGTTCCTGATGAAGGTAGGGTATAATCCCGATGTAAAGGCCGGCCGTGCGAGTGTGGTGCTGGAGTTGAAAGCGGAGTAGGGTACAATCGGCAATCGGCAATCGGCAATCGGCAATCGGCAATCGGCAATCGGTTTGCGTGTTGGCGCCGCAAGGTCTTATTAAAATCTGAACAATCGCGAGGCCATTCACGATTCACGATTGCCGGTCTTACCCGATCTTCACCGATGTCATAGTGAGGGAACCACCCACAGCCTTGTCATTAAAGAAAGATACATTATCCTTACTGCCTTTCAAACCTAACGTATACAGCAGCGGCAAATAGTGTTCGGGCGTAGGAATGGCCAGCAGGGCATCCTTGCCCAGTTCGCTATAATTGATCAGTGGCTGGTGATTTCCATCCATGATCAGTGACTTGAATTTATCGTTGATCGTTTTTGCCCAGTCAAATCCATAATTCTCCTCGTTCAATTTATCCCAGGCAACCATTCTCAGGTTGTGTACCATGTTGCCGCTGCCAATGATCAATACGCCTTTTTTGCGCAGGTTGTATATTTCTTTGGCCAGGTCATAATGATATTGCGGGCCCTTGCTATAGTCGATGCTTAGCTGCAGCACCGGGATCCTGGCATCGGGGTACATGTGGCGAACGATCGTCCAGGTACCGTGATCAAGCCCCCAGTCGTGGTTCAGTTCAACCTGAGTGGTATGGATCAGCGCCGCTGTTTCCTTTGCCAGCAACGGATCGCCGGGCGCCGGGTATTGTACATCGTACAATGCTTTGGGAAAACCGCCAAAATCGTGAATGGTTTTGGGGAAGTCCATGGCGGTGATCTTAGTGCCCTGGGTGAACCAGTGCGCCGATACCACCAGCACCGCCCTGGGTGTGGGTATTTCTTTGGCCATCTGCGTCCACCGGCGGCTGAATTCCGAGTCTTCAATCCCGTTCATTGGAGAGCCATGCCCCACGAATAATACCGGCATCAACTGGTCCTGTTCGGGTAAACTATTGGTGAAATTGTTGAATGCAGATAAAGTTGTCATGCCCACTGCTCCTTTTATGATTGATTGAATAAATTGTTTTCTTTCCATGTCAACGCTTTTCGAATACAGATCAGTTATGCAACACCTTACAACCGGCCTGCCGGTTGTAATTGTTCTTAAGGGTTAACTGAATAAGTAACAACGCCATATTCTCCAATGTTCGGCTTACCGGTAATTCGCCGGCAATTTAATTAAATGTATCAATACCGTACACCTGATGCCCGTTATTGAACACTCTTGCATGTATAACCCCTTAATTACAGGCATTTACACAATGGCACATCGCTTGTTCTGGTGTTGGCACAAAACCAATCAACAATGCTCCGTCACTATTTCCAGATCGCCTGGCGAAACCTGATGAAACGTAAATTTTACAGCCTCATAAATATTGCCGGGCTGGCAACAGGAATGGCGTGTTGCATATTGATCGGTTTGTATCTGTACCACGAACGGTCATATGATAGCTACCATAAAAAACGCGACAGGATCTACAGGGTTACGCAAACATTCCGAAGCGTTGAGCAGGGAACTATGCCGGCCGCGCCATCCCCCCAGGAGTTCCAGGTGTGGGGTTGCGCGCCGGTAGGACCTGCGTTACAGGCAGATTTCCCCGAGATCGAAAAAGTAGTGCAGTTCATGAGTCCGGCCAGCCTGTTGATGCAATACGGCGAAAAACGTTTTCAACAGGATAACCTGTTGTTTATAGACTCTACCGTCTTCGATGTGTTCAGCTGGAAAATGATCCAGGGCGATCCGAAAACCGCATTGGTGGCGCCTAATACAATCGTGCTTACTAAAACACTGGCTCAAAAATTCTTTGGTAATGACAACCCGGTAGGAAAAGTTTTCAGGGTTGACAATGAAGACGACCTGCTGATAACAGGCGTTATGGAAGATGTTCCGCCCAATAGCCATTTTACCTTCACCGGCCTTATTTCCCTGGCAAGCGTAAGAAAAGTGGCGCCTGAGATGTTTGGCTGGTGGGGCTATGTTGATTTTTATACATACCTGTTGCTGAAAGAAAATGCATCCGTTGAATCAATAAAGGCTAAAAGCGCAGAATTTGTAAAACGGAATAATCCGAAAGACAAAGGGTACGCAATTGCATTTGAAAAAATGACCGATGCTTACCTGCATTCGGTGGCAGGCCGGCAACCCGGCCCCACGGGCAGTCTGCTCAATGTATACCTGTTTTTGTGTATTGCTGTTTTCATAATGCTTATCGCCTGTATCAACTTTATGAACCTGTCAACAGCCCGTTCGCTTGAGAGGGCGAAGGAGGTAGGGGTGCGAAAGGTGCTGGGCGTTAAGCCGTCGAGCCTCATGTGGCAGTTCCTGTTTGAATCTATCCTGTTGTCGCTGGGGGCTGTAGTCATTGCGCTGGTGCTGGCGCACCCCGGTATGGCATTGATAGAAAAACTATCGGGTAAAGAGATCGCTTATGTGAATTTCTTCAGTCCGCTGGTTTTTGCCGGTATAGTTGTATTTGCGGTAATAGTGGGTATGCTGGCTGGTATTTATCCCGCCATTGTGTTGTCGGGGTTCAGGGCCATAACCGTGTTGAAAGGCAGGTTCAACCCAACCGGCGGCAACATTTCATTCCGCAAAGCTCTCGTTGTTTTTCAGTTTACCTTATCCATTGCGCTGATCGCAGGAACGATTATCGTATATAACCAATTGCATTTTTTGAACAGTCATGATCTGGGTTTTCAGAAAAGCCAGATGCTGGTGCTCGATTTTGAGAACGATCAGGGTGTTCGTAAAAATATTGAAGCCATCAAAAAGGCCATTGCCGGCCAGCCCGGTGTTATTGCCGTTGCCGCTTCGCGTGCCGTGCCCGGCGAATTTCTTCCCAATGCCGGTACCTCCATACAATCACCCGAAGGGCAAATGACCAACAAGGTGCCGTTGATCTATGAAATAGATTTTGATTTCATCCCCACGTATCGTATACCCATGGTGGCCGGGCGAAGTTATTCGCGCGCTTACCTTACCGATAGTGCCGGGGCCATGGTGATCAATGAAGCAGCGGCAAAAATGTACGGGTATTCGAACCCTGCCGACGCTGTTGGTAAGAAGTTTGAACAATGGGGGCGAAAGGGCACAATTATCGGCGTGGTAAAGGATTTCAATTTCCGTTCGCTTCACAAGCCGGTGGAACCGCTTACATTGCGATACGGTTACCCGTGGTCGCTCAACCGCATTTCCGTTGCCATAAAAGGCGACAATGTTTCGGCTACCCTGGCAAGCCTGCATAAGACCTGGGACAAGCTGGCGCCGCAACGGCCATTCCTGTATCATTTCCTTGACGACAGCTTCAATGACCAGTACAAAGCCGATCAGCATTTCGGAAAACTGTTCACCTTCTTTTCCTGCCTGGCAATTATCATTGCCTGCCTCGGCCTGTTGGGCCTTTCCACCTTTATGGCGCAACAGCGGGTGAAAGAAATTGGCGTTCGTAAAGTGCTGGGTTCATCGGTAAGCGGTATTGTATTATTGTTGTCGAAGGATTTTATCAAACTCGTGCTGATTGCAGTGGTAATTGCCGTTCCGCTTTGCATCCTGGCCATGAATGAATGGTTAAACGATTTCTCTTATCGCATTTCAATAGGGCCGTTGGTATTCCTGGAGGCCGGTTTCATCACCGTAAGCATTGCCATGATAACGATCGCCTGGCAATCGGTTAAAGCGGCCCGGGTTAACCCGGTGCAATCGTTACGTAATGAGTAAGCGCGCATTTCAAATAGCACGTTGTCCGATTATTAATCTACTTTTAACAATGCCTCCGCCAGGAGGCATTGCTATTTCATTCAGCCCGCACTTCCTGTAAAAAGATCTTCAGGTGGTACAACCTTTGCACAGTTTACAGGCGAGCCTGTTCTTCCATTACTTTCAAAATGCATATGATGACAAAAACTAAAGTTACTATTCGCATCAAGGAGCCTCCGCTATACAGCGTTTTCTTTTATAGATATAAACCCTGACAATGTTTTTACTTACTCGTTGGCAATACTTTTTCATCCTTGAACAAGGAACCTGAATGAAGCGGGCACCTCGTTATTTACTCACAATTGTGGAAGTTTTTACCCAAGTTCAGAAACAGTACTCTCTCGGATAAGTAAACGATAACTCTCTTAACAAGATTTTTTCCAAAAATAAAATGCGTGGTCATGCATTGACAATGCACAGCCCCTTTTTTACTTATTAAAACATTTATTTTAATATGAAGATTGATATTTCAAAAATGGTGCAGAAAAAACGAAAACAAATCCTGGAAACATGGATGACCATACAGCTATCCGATGAATCGTTGCGCGACAATTTAATGAGCAATGAAGACCTGCAGGAGCAGTCCAATGAATTACTTGATGAACTGCTTGGTACATTGAACGATAAGAACATCAAAGACAGCGGATCGTCAGATTTCGATAAAGTGCGGGAAGTGCTTTCGGGGATTTCGATCTCACGTGCCCGCCAGGGCTACACGCCGCGCGATACGGGGTTTTATGTATTCAGTTTGAAAGACGCCCTGCTGCAAACTTTACAACAGGAAATAAAGGATGATCCCGGGTTCCTGTTCCAGACTTCCGTGCACTTAAATAAATTAATGGACGGGTTGGCGATAACTACTTTCGAAACATTTATCCAGGGCCGCGAAGATGTGATCCTGCGCCAGACAAGTGAAATAGCAGAAATTTCAACGCCGGTGATCAGGGTATGGGATGGAATCCTGGCATTGCCGATCATCGGCACGCTCGACAGTGCCCGCACCCAGGTGGTTATGGAAAACCTTTTACAGGAAATAGTGGAAAGCGGCAGCACCATTGCCATTCTCGATATCTCAGGCGTACCCGCGGTGGATTCGCTGGTTGCACAACACCTTATCAAAACGGTTTCCGCTACCAAACTCATGGGGGCGGAATGTATTATCAGCGGTATCAGGCCCGAGATCGCCCAAACCGTTGTACACCTGGGGATCGATCTTTCGCATGTTGTTACGAAGGCCACCATGGCCAGTGCTTTACGTTATGCATTTAGCGTAATGAGATTGGAGATAAAGAAAATTCAAAAAGAAAAAGCAGTTAATTAAATATGGATCGTATTCCCATTCTCCGTATGGGGAAATTTTTATTGGTTACCATTCAGATCGATTTATACGACAGGCTGGCTACCAACCTCGAAACCGACCTGGTTCAAATGGTTAATAAAACAGGAGCAAAAGGCGTATTGATCGACATCTCTGCATTGAGCATCGTAGATTCCTTCATGGGCCGCATTTTAGGTAATATCGGCAGCATGTCGAAGATCATGGATGCAGAAACCGTGGTCGTAGGCATGCAGCCCGCCGTTGCCATCACATTGATAGAACTGGGACTGGAATTAAAAGGCGTACACACGGCACTGAACGTAGAACGGGGTATGGACCTGCTAATGGAAAAGATCGATCTTACAGACGAAACAGTACAAGATGAAGATAGTACTGAATAAAGATAACATGAAAATTGAAAAGGAGCAGGATGTTGTACCCTTCCGGAACCGCGTAAAAGAATATGCCGTCAAGATCGGCATGAGCCTCGTGAATCAAACCAAGTTGATCACCGCGGCCAGCGAGCTGGTAAGAAATATGCTTAAGTATGCCAACGGTGGCGTCGTATTGATAGAAGTGATCAGCCAGGGACGTGACAACGGCATCCGTCTTACCTTCCAGGATAAAGGCCCCGGTATCAGCGATATTGCCCTGGCAATGAAAGACGGTTATTCTTCGGGTAAAAGCCTTGGCATAGGTTTGCCCGGCGCTAAAAGACTGGTCAATGAATTCGACATAAAAAGCATCGTGGGAGAAGGAACCACCGTTACCATAATCAAGTGGAAGAATGGATAACAATGTACACCAGTTATTGAATGTAACAGACAGAAGTTATTTCGCCATCATAAAAAGGGAAGTACATACGCTGACGCTCAATGCCGGTTTTAGTGCAAAAAAAACAGGCGAGATCGATATTATAGTAGCGGAACTGGTAAGCAACCTGGTAAAACATGGCGGCGGCGGACAGGTAATGGCAAAAGTACAGGTAGCAAACGGGAATACTTTTTTAGAACTGATAGGCATCGATGCAGGAATGGGCATGGCCGACGTTAGCCGCATGATGGTTGACGGGGTTTCTACCAGGAACACGCTGGGACAGGGCATGGGCGCTATGAAAAGATTAAGCGACATGTTCCAGGTGTATTCGGTGAGAGACTGGGGCACCATAACGATAATAAGGGTATATAAAGAAGAACCACTTTATGTCGATCCCGTTACTACTACCACCCAGATCAGGTCGGTGATAATACCCAAACCGGGTGAACAGGCCTGTGGCGATGGATTTTTTCAGAAAACGACAACCGATTGCATCAGCCTTTTTCTGGGCGATGGCCTCGGGCACGGACCGGAAGCGCAAAAAGCGGTAACACAGGCAGGCGAAGTTTTTATGAAATGCCAGGAAAAGGAACCTACGTCGGTTATCAGGCATATCAATGCTTCGGTAAAAAAAACGCGGGGGCTGGTAGGCACTGTTGTATCGCTCGATGTCAGGGAAAGAATATGGCGCATATGCGGTATCGGTAATATTCAAACCAGGATCTTCGCTGGCGGGGAATTGAAAGGGTATATGGCCTATAACGGTATTATCGGGTTGAATGTGCCCAATACCCTCAAGTCGCATGAAATGCCTTTTGAGAACGGCCAGCTGCTCATTATGTGCAGTGATGGAATAAAAACAAGATGGGATATTTCAAGATATCCGACCATTATGCGATATGATTTAACCATGTTGTGTGCAACACTGATAAAGGATTTTGCCCGTAACACAGATGATACCTCAGTGGTGGCCTGCAAAATAAATTTGTAAACATGCACGATATAGCTAAAGTGACGCTTCAGAATGAGATGGACCTGATACTGGCTCACAAACGTTCCATGCGACTGGCTGAGCTGGCCGGGTTATCTCTTTCGGCACAAACCACTTTTGCTACCGCTGTATCGGAAGTGGCGCGTACCTGTTTAGAAAGCGGCAAGATCAGCTACCTGATCTTATGCGTAAATACCGATCAGCGTGATAAGTTTATCGTAGCCTGTTTAAAGAATGAACAGTTGAACAGCAACCGGTCGCGCGAAGGGCTGGAGCATGCCAAAAAGCTGGTCAATAAATACAACATCTTTACCTCGGGTACCGAAACCGCCATAGAGCTGTTCTATTACATTGCACCGCATTTCAGGGTTGACCTCGAAAAGATCAACGAATGGCGGCAGTTATTTCGCAACGAGCCGTCCATATCGCCATACGAGGAACTGAAAAGGAAGAATGAACAGTTGCAGGAACTTTCCGAAAAAATACAAAAAAGCGAAGCGCATTATAAAACCCTTACCAACTCTTTACCATTAACTATTTTTTCACTCGATGTGGAAGGAAAATTGTTATATGCGAATGAATGGCTCGAAAGATATACCGGCCACACCATCGACTACCTTAATAAAAGCCAGTGGAAGACCATCATTCATGAAGAAGAATACCCAACGTTCGCTGTATTGCTGAACAAGGTGATCACACAAGGTACTGCTACCATCAAAACCCAGGCGCGGTTAAAAAATAAACAGGGCGATTATATCTGGCACCAGGTATCTTTTTCGCCTTTTCGCAACGACCAGGGCGACCTGCAATACTGGATCGGTTTTATAGTGGACATTCACGCACAAAAAGTGGTGGAAGAAACACTGAAGGATAATATCGAACTGAAAAATACACAGGCGAAATTAAAAGAGAACCAGCGTACGCTTGAAAAGTATGTAGATGAGTTGAACCGCAGTAACCTCGAATTGCAACAGTTCGCCTTCGTGGCTTCCCACGATCTGCAGGAACCGGTGCGAAAATTGCTGTTCTACAGCGATTATATGGTGAGCAGTTACTCTGAGGTGATCGATGAGAAAGGGCTCGGCTTTTTATCGAGTATGCGGTCTGCTTCACATCGGATGCGCAACCTGATCCAGGACCTCTTGCTGTTCTCGCAGATCAACAAGGAAAGGCTGAACTTTACAGACGTTAACCTCGATGAAATAGCCCAGGAGGCCTGCCAGGACCTCGAAATTGCCATTGAGGAAAAGAAAGCGGTGATCAATATGTCGGGTTTTCCGGTAATTACAGGTGATGTAAGCATGCTGCGGCAATTGTTCGAGAACATCATTGCCAATGCCATTAAATATTCGCGGCCGTCGCAGGCGCCGGTAGTTGACATTACCTGTAAACAGAATGGCGGCTTTGTGGAAATCGCTTTTAAAGACAATGGGATCGGGTTCGATGAAAAATATATACCCCAGATGTTCAGGTTATTTCAACGGCTGCACGATCGTACAGCCTATGAAGGAACCGGGCTGGGGCTGGCCATTTGCCGTAAGATCGTTGAAATGCACCATGGAACAATCTGGGCCAAAGGCCAGGAAGGAGAAGGGGCGACATTTTTCATTTCTCTACCATTAAATACACCAGGAAATTGATTTAATTATGGAAACAGGTAAAATATTTATGGCTGAAGATGACGCAGAGGACAGAGCCATTATTCTCGAAGCTATGGAACATATTCAGGCTTCATATATCATGTTTTTTGCCGAGAATGGTGTGCTGCTGCTCGATCTGTTGAACAAACATTATCAGAATAATGAACTTCCCTGTTTGATCGTTCTCGATCTGAATATGCCGAAGATGAACGGCACGGAAACGCTTAGCCATATCAAGAACGATGAGCGTTTCAGGAACATTCCGGTTATTATTTATTCCACTTCTATAAACCCGTTCGAAAAAGATAAATGTATGCGCCTTGGCGCCCATTCATATATTACAAAACCAATTTCTTTCACCGATGGCATTGCGACTGCTAAAACTTTCTGTGAGTTTTGCCGTATCGGGTGGGCCAACTAACGGAGGTTTAGTTATTCAGTTGTTCAGTTGTTCAGTTCGTAATTAGTGCAGTTCAACTTAATAACTTACAAACTGAATAACTGAACAACTGGCTTTTAGTGAAGGTCCCGCACCACCTCTGCGCCTGAGCCTCCACGCAAAAGGTCAAGGTCGGCCCCAAGATGTGCCTGCTGCACATGATCGATGTAAAACTTTACATAACCGCGCGTTGCCATGGGAGTGGGGGACAGCCATTGGGCTTTACGCACGGCCAGTTCTTCCTCCGGAACATCGAGGTGCAGTTTGCGGGCTGCAACATCCAGTTCTATCATATCACCGTTTTGTACAAGCGCCAGTACACCGCCAATGGATGATTCGGGCGATACATGCAGCACAACCGTACCGCCGGCTGTGCCGCTCATGCGGCCATCCGAAATACGTACCATGTCTTTAACGCCTTTTTGCAACAGTTTAAGGGGCAGGTCAACGTTGCCCACTTCCGGCATACCGGGGTACCCCACCGGGCCTACTCCTTTTAATACGATAATACAATGTTCATCGATGTCGAGGTTGGGATCGTCAATGCGTGCATGATAATCTTCTATGTTCTCGAACACCACGGCCCGGCCGCGATGATGTAATAAATGCGGGGATGCGGCTGAAGGTTTTATGACAGCCCCGTTTGCACATAAATTTCCCTTCAGCACAGCCATCCCGGCATTTTGCTGCAAAGGTGCCGCCGGTGTGGCGATCACATCATTGTTGTAGCAGGTTGCTGCGGCGCAATTGTCGCTGATGCTTTTTCCGTTAACGGTTATGGCATTGTTGTGTAACCACGATTGCATTTCCTTTATGATAACGGGCAAACCGCCGGCATAATAAAAATCCTCCATCAGGTATTTACCCGATGGTTTCAGGTTCAGGAGTAAAGGCACTTTACTGCCGATGGCATCAAAGTCTTCCAATGTAAGCGGTACTCCCAACCGGCCGGCAATGGCCAGCAAATGAATGATGAAATTGGACGAACCGCCGATGGCTGAATTAATGACAATGGCGTTCTCAAAAGCGGCGCGGGTGAGTATCCGCGATAGTTTCAGGTCTTCCCTTACCATTTCCACAATGCGGCGGCCGCTCAGTTGCGCCATTACTTTTTTGCGGGCATCTACCGCGGGAATGGCTGCGGCGCCGGGTAAGGTAAGCCCCAGCGACTCGGCCATACAGGCCATGGTGCTGGCAGTACCCATGGTCATACAATGACCCTGGCTGCGCGCTACGCCAATTTCTACTTCATTGATATCCGCGGCGGTATAATTTTCTACGTTTTGTTTTTCTTTTATCAGCCAGTTAAAGGAACCGCTGCCGATGCATTCACCGCGAAACCTTCCGTTCAGCATGGGGCCGCCGGGTACAACGATGGTGGGCAGGTCAACACTGCAGGCGCCCATGATGGTCGAAGGCGTTGTTTTGTCGCACCCCGTGAGCAACACCACGCCATCGATAGGGTTGGCGCGGATGCTTTCCTCCACATCCATACTGGCGAGGTTGCGGAATAACATGGTGGTGGGGCGCATAACGGTTTCGCCCAGCGATGTAACCGGAAACTCCAGTGGAAAACCACCGGCCTCGATAACGCCGCGTTTTACCACTTCGGCAAAGTCGCGCAAATGGCCGTTGCAGGGGGTGAGCTCGCTCCAGGTATTACAGATGCCGATAACGGGTTTGTTCTGGAAATAATCATCCGGGTACCCCTGCGTTCTGAACCACGACCGGTGCACAAATCCCATCTTGTCACTTTTACCGAACCAGTCGGCGCTTCTTAGTTTCTTGCTCATGGTTATATATGTTTGTTTTACCTGTAAGTGTTCCTTTGGTAACTATAATAGCGTGTTACAGGTTACAGGGTACAGGCTTCAGGAAAACCCGGTAACCTGTAACCCTGTCACCGTTATCAACATCTCAACTATTTGTCACACTGTTCCACATAGGAATCCTTGTCAACTTGTTAACCCGTCAACTTTTCAACTTACTGTTTATCCCACCACACCCTCGTGCTCAGCATATCCGGTCCCTGGCGGCTGATAGCTTCATTCACATTATTCGTATTCACGCTCAATTCAGAAGTAGGGTAGGTAAGCCTTCTTATGAATGTATTATTGGGTACATCGGGATTATTCGGTTGTCCGTACGGATTGGGTGTAAGTGCCGGAAAGCCGCTTCTTCTGAAGTTAGCAAAAGCTTCCGGTCCGTTCAAAAAAGATGCGATCCAGTATTGCGTATTTATCTGTTGCAGTTCATTACCGGCGGTAAGCGGGTTGGCGGCAACGTAAGTGTCGCGGTCGGTGGCGGAAACGGCGGAATTGACGTCATAAACCACCATCTGGTCCATATGCGCCCTGATGCCATCGGCAAAATAGCCGGCGGCGGTACCGGTGGTGATCCATCCGCGGTGCCGGGCTTCGGCCAGCAGCAGGTTGGTTTGCGCCGCTGTTACCAGGAATACCGGTGAAAAGGTTTTCACTATCCTGCGGCGGTCAACCTGGCTGTAATCATAAAAGCTGGCGAGCCCATCGGCGGTGGCGGCAGCTCCAATGGTGCCATTGTCTTTTCCAATAGGCATTCCAATTTGTTTTGCAGGGTCGGTAGAGCCTGCCGCTACAGTTTGCGTGGCCCCGCTGGTAGCGCCCACATACCTGATTGCGATCGCCTTCAGCCGGGGGTCGCTGGTGTTCTTCAACTGATCAACGAACGGTTTGGTGAGGTAAAAGTTGGCCGCCTCGCTTCCATTGAGCGTTCCACCTATGGGTTGCGTAAAGTTGGCATCATGGCGAATGTAGGCATTGTCGGAATTGGCGGTAATTACGCCCCCGGCCACAGCCGCCTGCACCGTGCTTTGCGCTTTGGCCGGATCCACTTTGCTCAAACGCATCCCGGCGCGCAGCAGCAGCGAATAAGCGAATTTTTTCCATTTGGCCACATCGCCGGCATACAACACATCACCTGTTTCAATGTTACTGGTGGTAGTAAGCGCGGCAGCCGCTTCGGTTAGTTCCTGAATGATCTTTGTATATATTTCCTGCTGGGGTTCGTATTGAGGAAACAGGATGCGTTCGGCAAAACCGGCGCCGCCCTGTGAATAGGGAATATCTCCATATTGATCGGTAAGGATCATAAATACATACGACTGGTAAATGCGCACCATATTGTACATGTTGGTGCGGGTGGGCAGGTCTTTTGACCGGGTGAGGGCATCATAGGTGTTCTTTATCACGCTTTGATAATAGGCTGTCCACATTGGTTGCGTGGTTACATCCCGGCTGTCCTGGTTAAAATTGGCGCCTGCCAGAACGCCGCCATTGGGCGTTACCATCTGTTGCACGATGCCTACGTCGAATACCAGCGATTTTACCGGGAACGAAGTATTGATGATGGCCTGGTTCAGCAAAATGGCCGGATCGAGCGAAGTAGGATTGGTCTCGTTCACATTCAGGTCGCTCAGCCCCTTTTCACAGGATGCGAAGATGCTTAAAAGGAAGACCAGTGTTATATAATGTGCGATCTTTTTCATGATGCAAGGTGTTAGAATTTAATATTCAGATTTAAGCCGAGGCTGCGGGTGGTTGGCAAACCGGGTGATTCAAGCCCTACCTGGTTGTCGGAGCCAAAACCAAATGTTTCGGGATCTATATTGTCGACCCATTTCTTCAGCATCAGCACGTTGTTGGCTACCAGGTCGAGTTTCAGGCCTTTGACGGGCCATTTGGCCGGAATGTATTTGGTAAGGTCATACCCCAGCGAAACCTGCCGCAGCTTCCAGTAACCACTGTTATAAATAACCGGCTCCACTATCTGTTGCGTACGCAGGTGTTCCCAGTAGGTTTGCGCCGTTGCAACGGCGTTGTTGGGATTGCCATTGACATCTACGCCGGCGCCTTTTACACCGCCTACCCGTCCTTCAAGTGTTCTTTTATGCAGGCCATGGCGGATGGCATTGAAGTTGGTGCCCGACAGCATTTTTCCACCCAGTTTGTAATCGATGAATATGGTAAGGTTAAGCCCTTTGTAATTGACGGTGTTCAGAAAACCGCCTACCCATTTGGGCAATGCGCTGCCGAACAATACAAAACCGGGTGTGCGTTGCGGCAAGCCGTTCGATTGAAATATTTGTTGTCCTTTTATATCGCGGTTGTATCCGTAACCGGCAATCTGTCCCATTTCTTCCCCTACCACATGCCGGGTTTCTCCGTTGAACACGTGGGTGCCGGTGGTTATACGCTCGCCGGGTTTGTCAGAAATAATGCTCAGTACTTTGGTAATGTTGTACGAGGTATTGGCCGTGAACTCCCAGGTAAGGTTGGCAGTTCTTACCGGTGTCAGGTTCAGCATGGCCTCGAACCCGTAGTTACGGCTTTTACCGCTGTTGATGGGCGTATTCAGGTAGCCCGATGCATCTGAGATTTGTACCAGTACAATTTGATTGCTGGTGATCTTCCGGTAGGCGGCGAGGTCTACAATTACCCGGTTATTGAACATCCTCATTTCCAAACCCGCTTCCACTTCGGCTACCCGGCTGGGTTTCAGGTTCGGATTGGGTAAAGTAGTACCGGAGGCATTGTTGCTGATATTGCTGGTGCCTACAGGTACCGGCTGCCCGTTGGGGTTGTTGATGAAATTTGCATTGGGGGTATAAAAAAGCTGGTTCGAATAAGGTTGTACATCGCCGTCACTGCCAACCTCTGCATAGCCTAACCGCAGTTTACCGAAGTTCAGCCAGGTAACGTTCTGAAGGTGTTCCGAGAATACATAGCTACCCGAAACCGAGGGATATAAAATACTCCTGTTCTCCGGGGCCAGCGTGCTGAACCAGTCGTTACGCAGTGTACCGGTAAGGTAGTAGGTCTGGTTCAGGCCCAGTTCCGCCGAACCGTACAGCGAGTTAACGCCCTGTTCTATTCTTGTATATACCGGGTCTTTACCGCGGCCGTTCTGTACCGTATAAATTCCCCGGGTGATAAAGTCGGTGACCACTACGTTGTTTATATCCGACCGTTTACGCATGCGGTTACCGCCTGCGTTGATGTTTACATCGAGGCCGCCGAATTTCTTGTTGGCATTCACCAGGAAATCGAGGTTGGTTTCGCGGAAGCGGCGTGATTCCTGGGTGTAAATGCCGTTCACAAATCCCGGTGGCGCGGCGTTGCGCGAAGCCTGGCCGGTAGGGAAGTTGTTCACATCCTCGTCGCGCGACCAGTAATCCTGTCCAAACCTGCCCTGCACGCTCAGCCACGACAACAGGTTGTATTTAATTGCCACATTACCGAAAATGCGGTCGCGTTTAATATTATGGAACTGTTCGGCCATTACCCAGTAAGGGTTGGTGCGGTTGGTAAACCTTGTCCAGGGATACTCGTTTCCCTGCGCATTGTATTTATTTTCATCCAGCACCTTTAAGGGCATGGAGTTGGCCAGCGCCATCAGGGTGGTGGGTATGGAGTTATCCTGGTTGGCGATATTTGGCGGGTTCTTATTGATCTCGCGGGAGTAGTTCACATTACCTGTCAACAGCAATTGTTCAGACAGGTTATAACTGAAACCGAGGTTCATCGATTTGCGGTTGAATGAATTGTTCGGCATAATGCCTTTGTTATCGGTATTGTTCAACGATAACCGCATACCGCCTTTTTCGTTACTGGCTTCGAAAGCTACGGTATTGGAAAGGTTTTGGCCATTGCGGTAAAATTCCTTGATGCGGCTGCCCTGCGGTTGATAAGGCACGGTGAGGTTATTGAACAGGATATGCGTCATACCGGGTTCAAATTTTTCACCGAACGACCACTGGCCGGAAGTGGGGTTGGGGGTTGTGGGCCGAACGCCGTTCTCGCCCTGTCCGTATTCGCTCTGGTAATCGGTGAAATCGAGCGGGGTGTCGTTGGTGTAATTCAGATTATACGTAACACCGATGCCTTTTGTTTTTCCCTTGGTTTTTGTGGTGATCATGATCACCCCGTCTTTTGCGCGCGAACCATAAAGGGCTGAAGCCGGTGCACCCTTTAAGATGGTCATGCTTTCAATATCATCGGGGTTGATGCTTGATAACCCATCACCGCCATCGGCAAAAACGCCGCCGCCTTTAACGGAAACGGCATTGTCGTTGAAGTTGGTGTTATCTACCGGTACGCCATTGATAACGATCAGCGGGTTGTTTTGTCCGGAAATGGAAGATTGGCCGCGGATGCGGATCTTGGAAGTACCGCCCGGCCCGGTGCCAAGCGAAGAAATGTTTACGCCGGCCACCTTGCCCTGCAGGGCATTCATCACATTACTGGTGCGGTTCACGCTCAGTTCTTCCGGTTTAACGTTAGTAGCGGAATAACCGAGGCTGCGGGCCGTCTTTTTTATACCAAGTGCCGTTACGATCACTTCGCCGAGGTTCTGGTTATCGGCTATCAGGGAAACATCCACTACCGAACGGCCTTCAACTCCTACTTCCAAAGTTTTAAAACCAACAGAGCTGAACACCAGCGTGGCATTGCCTGCCGCCTGTAAGGTGTATTTGCCCTCTGTGTTGGTTGAAGTTCCCTGGGATGTTCCTTTTATTATAACAGAAACCCGGGGAATTATTGTACCTTTTTCATCTGAAACTGTACCTGTAATAGTTTGAGCATGGGTAACGGAAAGGAATAATTGTAAAGCGAGAAGCAGCCATAACCGTGCATGACGGGGAGGCCTGCCACTGGTATACTTTTTCATACCGGCAAGTTGTTTTGGTGAGTAATCGTTGGAGGGACAAATTATCCGGTATTGGTATGAAAAACTTCCAAAATAAAACTACGTTGGATATTGTACTTATGAGATGAATAAATTTCCTTTCTTTATATAAGGTCAGAATCTGACTCCGATTGCGCTACGCCTATACATAAAATGCCATATGAATCAATTTGTTCTGCAATATGGTAAATCAACGGAACTGCTTTTATTCCCGCATATTCTCGAAGTGGGATTAAAGAAGAATGCATCTATTTCATTCAATACTTTTTTAACCACGGCCACCGAGGGATTGAGGATCTATTATATTATAGAAGGCCGTTTCGAATGGCGGATCAATAATCAACCTGTTATTCTATATCCCGGCGATGTGGCAGTCATTATGCCCGGTGTTCCTTTTGGCAGCGATAAAGGCAATCTCGAGATCGGCGCTTTTACCTGGATCCATCTTGGTATTCAAAAACTGGAGAACGGACAAATATTACCGGGTAAATGGAGCGGCCTGTCAGACAGCGAAGGCGCGGCCATCGGCAAGATCTTATTACTGAACCCCACACCGGTATTGAGCCGGTTCAGCGAAGCCGGAAAGATCCTCAAATGCATTCAAAGCGAATTGT
>CBIHPC010000104.1:0-18977 GCA_966211305.1 uncultured Niastella sp. | reverse complement strand
AAAAACAGGAAAAAGAAAAGCGGCATCATTCAATTGGATTTGGAAATATATGCTATGATTGTATTAATTGTATTATTTGATTCACGTGTTTTTCCTGTAATACCTGGTGGCCCGTCTGAATAATATGCAACGTACAGAAAGATTCAATACCCCTGCGAAATTTTTCTCCCCGTTGATGCCTGATGATGCGGTCATACCGGCCGTAGAGTAAACGAACCGGTATACGATGGGCACGAATAAGCTTTTTTATGGATGCAAGATCGGGTTTAATAGTGCGCATACCCGTCCAGCGTTCATATAATAACCGGCGAACTGAAATATCGTGAATATAATAGCGGGTAAATTTTAGTACGCTTTGATTGATGAGCTTAAGCCGGTTGCCCGCCTGCAACAGCGAGAAGAACCAGGCGGGGTGTTTCATTGTAAATGAAAACAGGCGGTTACCGATATAAGTTTGTGTTGCCAGCCAGTACCAGAAATTAACTTTCAGGCCATCGGGTGCCAGCAGCACCGTTTTTTCAATTTTGGCCGGAATTACCTGCAACAACTGCAATGCCACCCTGCCTCCCATGCTGTAACCCAGCAGGGTAAGGCGGTTCATTCCGACTGTATGTTTTAAACACAGTGATTCAATTATTGCCAGCAGATCGGTCGCAGAGAACCGAAGCCCTTCCTGCCATTGCGTTTGTCCATGAAAAGGCAGATCAATGGCGAAGAGCGTGTATTCAGCAGAAATGTATTTTTCAAGAAAGTGAAAGGTTTGTTCAGATTCGCCATAGCCATGAAAACACAATAATACTTTTTGCCCGGCGCCGGCCCGGCTGTAATGCACTCGCGACGACCGGTATGAAATAAAATCGGTTTGCATGCCTTTCAAAATTACCGGCAATATAGGTATTAACGAATGGGCTGACCAAAAAGGAAAGAGAATCTGTAAGGTGGGTCACCCTTGGCAGCGCCTTGCCCTTTTTGACTATTGAAGGGTGCCTCACCTTGCATAAAGAAGGTGAGCCCCTATTGCCTTGCGGAAAGGTATGTCACCGTTCTCACGAAAAAAGTACTTTTTTTCATGAGAATCTGAAGCTTGTAATTTCAAAGCGGGTTCATTTTCATATACTTGTCGGCTCCATCGCCTTGCACAAGCACAACTTCACGCCTTAAAACACTCCTTTTCCCATTTTTGACAACCCATTTCACAACCTTCTCCGTTCAAAATTTTACCGTGTAAAAAATTGCTTAAGTGGCCGGAATATGCTAGATTTGGATAGTTGTATAAGCAACTATATGTCAAACAACCAATTCAAGAGAGGCGAATTATACAGTTTTATTACCGGAAAGGCATCAACGGCAATTGCGCGGCGGCTGCAGAAAAAGTTCAATTCGGCAAACCTGAATTTAACTATTGAGCAGTGGAGCGTGTTATATCATTTATGGAAGCAGGATGGTATCAGCCAGCAGGAGTTGTGCAATGCCTCTTTCAGGGATAAACCAAGTATTACCCGGTTAGTAGATAACCTTGAGAAACTGCAGCTGGTTAAACGTGTGCCTTCCGAATCGGACCGCCGGATGAACATGATCTATTTAACCAAACAGGCGCAGAAGTTACAGGAGCAAACCATGGACCTGGCCAATGAAACCCTGAACGAAGCGCTGGAAGGGGTATCGCCCGAAAGGATCGATATCTGCCGCGAGGTACTACAGATCGTTTATGATAATCTTAAATAGGTTGACAAGTAAGGGAAAAGGCCTGCGGCTGTATTTGTATTTACTTTTGGCCTTCGCCTTATAGCTTAAAGCTGTATTAACGATTGCAACAATATTTATCCAACATAAACACGTTTTTATGAGCACCACCACACAACAAATACTCAAAGGCGGAGAATGGCTTATAAAAGAAAGCTCGCCCTTTGATACCTTCATCCCGGAAGATTTCAGTGAAGAACAGCAAATGGTAAAAGATATGTGCGCCTCTTTTCTTGATACTGAGGTAATGCCTATACTGGAGCGCATCGACAAACTGGAACCAGGCCTTATGCCTTCACTGGTAGCCAAAGCCGGTGAGCAGGGATTGCTGGGCGCTTCCATTCCCGAACAATACGGTGGACTGGGTAAAGATTTTATCACCTCCAACCTGGTAGGTGAAGGACTGGGCGGCGGCTTTTCATTTTCAGTAGCCGTTTCGGCCCATATGGGTATCGGCACGCTGCCGATCCTTTATTTCGGCACCGATGCGCAAAAAGAGAAATACATTCCCAAACTGGCTACCGGCGAATGGAAAGGCGCTTATGGTCTTACGGAGCCTAATAGCGGTAGTGATGCGCTGGGCGCCAAAACAACGGCTACCCTCAGCGCCGATGGTAAACATTATCTCCTGAACGGTCAGAAATGCTGGATCACCAACGGCGGTTTTGCCGATGTGTATACGGTTTTTGCGAAAATTGATGGCGACAAGTTCTCGGCATTTATAGTTGAACGGGGTTTTGAAGGTTTTACGCAGGGCGCCGAAGAACACAAAATGGGTATCAAAGGATCCTCTACGGTTCAATTGTACTTCCAGGATTGTAAGGTGCCGGTTGAAAACCTGCTGGGCGAAGTTGGCAAAGGCCACATCATTGCCTTCAACATCCTGAACATAGGCAGGCTGAAATTATGCGCAGCTGCACTGGGTGGCGCAAAACGGGCTACCACTACTACTATTCAATACGCCAATACCCGCGAACAGTTCAAAACACCCATCGCCAGTTTTGGCGCTATAAAAAATAAACTCGCCGAAATGGCCATTGCCATGTGGGTATGCGAAAGTGCGCTCTATCGCACGGCCAAATGGATAGACGATAAAGAACATGAGCTGCTGAACTCCGGTAAACCGTTTAATGAAGCGGTGCTGGGTGGCGCTGAAGAATATGCTATCGAGTGCGCCATCTTAAAAGTATTTGGCAGTGAAGTGCTCGATTTTGTGGCCGATGAGGGTGTGCAGATCCACGGTGGTAACGGCTTCAGCGATGAATACGTTATTTCCAAAGCATATCGCGATAGCCGCATTAACCGCATTTATGAAGGCACCAATGAAATAAATCGCCTGTTAACGGTTGATATGGTGCTGAAGCGTGCCATGAAGGGCCGGCTCGACCTGATGACCGCTGCCATGAACGTACAAAAAGAATTGATGAGCATTCCCGATTTCGGCAGTGGCGATGAAGAAGCGTTTGCAAAAGAGAAAAAGACAATCGCCAACTTTAAAAAGGCTATTCTGCTTACTGCCGGCGGCGCCGTGCAAAAGCTGATGATGAAGATAGAACAGGAGCAGGAAATACTGATGCATATAGCCGACATGGCCATTCAAACCTTTGCAGCGGAAAGCGCCCTGTTACGGGTAATGAAGCTGGCCGAACGGAAAGGCGAAGCCGCAGTTTCCTATGAACTGGATATTACAAGAACATGGTTGTACGATGCAGCCGACATAATAAACAAACATGGCAAAGATGCTATCAATGCCTTTGCCGACGGCGACGAACAACGGATGATGTTGCTGGGATTGAAACGTTTTACCAAGGTTGAACCGTTCAATACCAAAGAAGCCAAACGCCGCATTGCTGCCAGGCTTATTGGCGAAAACAGGTATCCGCTTTAAAAAAAAGATATTTATCAGAACGGTATCTTAAAACCTTTTGCAGCCCGCCTTCGCCGACTTCGGCGAACAAAGCAAAGCAGAAGGTTTTTTTATTGTACTTCCTCACCCTCTTCCTCGCTTTCGTCTGATTTGAATGCAGCGCGGGCAAGTAATAAGAAACCACTGGTGGCGTGAAGGATAAAACAGCTGTGTGATACTTTGTCATTGTAGCCTGTTCCGGTCATCATAATAGCCATTGAAGCAATAACAGCCAAAAAAGTAACAACGAGCAGACTATTAACAAAAGGTACGATACGCATAGGGATTAGTTTTATAGGGCAAATTTCCGTTTCAATATAATACCTGCCTTGCAATTTTTATAGTGTTTGTGGAAAATCAGGCCCGTTTTGTACAAAATCTAGGGGTTTGTACCTGCCATTAAATGGGTTTCAAATAAAAAAGCAGGCAATTCCCTGCTCAGGGTCAGTACTTTGCAAAAGGCAGGGGGTATTGCGAACCGGCAGGGTTTTTCGGTTATTTTTGTCGGCATATGAACTGGCAACAACTCAACAGCAGTAAAAGAAGTGGCTCCGAACACAAAACTGCCTATACCGATGCTGTGCGAACTTCCTTTGTACGCGATTACGACCGTCTTATTTTTTCCAGTGCCTTCCGCCGCCTGCAAAACAAAACCCAGGTATTTCCTTTGCCCGGCCCCGGGGTATTTGTTCATAACCGGTTAACGCATAGTTTGGAAGTGGCTTCGGTTGGCCGTTCATTGGGCAAGGCCGTTGGCGATGCTATTGCCCAAAAATACCCGCAGGAGAACGATTACTTTCGCGAGTTCTATAAATACGAATTACCCTCGGTAATTGCCGCCGGCTGCCTGGCGCATGATATCGGCAACCCGCCGTTCGGGCATTCGGGCGAAGATGCCATTCGTACATTTTTCAGGGAACTGGCCGGAACCGAAAAACAACAATTCACCGAACTGTTGAGTGAGAACCAGCAGCGCGATTTTCTATTCTTTGAGGGAAATGCCAATGCGTTCAGAACGCTTACCCATAGCTTCAATGAAAAAACAGCAGGTGGTTTTCGTTTAACGTACGCCACGCTTGCCTCCATCGTAAAATATCCTTCCGATTCGCTGAGCGGTTTCAATAAAAAGCAACTGGTAACCAAAAAATCGGGGTTCTTCGATTCGGAAATAACAACCTATAAACATATTGCCCGGGAACTGGGCATACCGCAGCTTGAAGCAGGCAAAAATGTATATGCGCGCCACCCGTTCGTATATCTGGTAGAAGCGGCTGATGACATCTGTTATCGCATTATCGATTTTGAAGATGCGCACCGCCTTAACATTATATCCATCGATACCATTAAGAACCTGTTCCTTCAGTTCTTCAACAATGAAGAAGGGTACGATGCGCGCCACCGGGTTGAGCAGATCTTTAACGATATAAACGACCATAATCAACGGGTGCAGTTCCTGCGTGCCAAACTCATTAACCTGCTCATCAATCGCGTTACAAATGTTTTTATGGAGCATGAACATGATCTGTTACAGGGGAAGTTGCAAAAATCGTTGATCGATTACTTACCCCCTTCAGAATTGCAGCTGATACAGACCATCGATGATTTTTCGATTGAACATATTTACAATCACCGTTCGGTAGTGGAAATTGAAATTGCCGGTTACAACGTGATCGGTGGTTTGCTGAAAGAGTTTTTTGCTGCCGTTATCAACCCGAACACGGCCAAATCGGGCAAACTGCTGCAACTGATATCACAACAATTTGTAATTACCAACGATCCCAAAAAACTGTATAACGATATACAATCGGTAGTTGATTTTATTGCCGGTATGACCGATCTGTTCGCTGTGGATGTTTATCGTAAGATAACGGGTATCGCCTTTCCTCAGATAAGATAAAAAGAAATGCCATTCGCGCAACGGCGAATGGCACATACTATATGTAATACAATAATTTTAGTTCACCTTCTCCAAACGCATATCGAGGCGTTTGTCTTTTTTGAAATATTCCAGGATCATTATAGAGCCGGTTTTTGCCGGCATTATACGCATGCTGCTTGATGATGTTTTCAGGTTGATCTTGTCTGTTGTGATATTGTTATTGTAATAGGAAATAGAATTGAAGGTTAATCCCTTGTATTCTTTTGACCTTACATAATCGGTATACCCAACCGTAAACATGGTATGCCCTTTATCGGTTTGCGAAAAAGCATAATCAAATCCGTTGTATACGTATTTTATCATAAAAGCCAGCAATGGCGCACTGGTAAAGTCAGCTCCCATCATCTCAATACTGTTGCTGTTTTTATCAAAGATCTGTGCACTTTGCACATCGAACTTGTTGTCGAATTGAAGCATAACCATATCGGTTATTTTCATTTTGGTAGTGCTGTTGGCGCTGCTATAACCTCCTGCGGCGGCATTCAGTACGGTAAGGCCAATTCCCAATGCGCTGGCCACTTTCTTGTACCCTTCACCAATGGCAAATATTTTCCCGTCTTCGGTTTGCATTATTTTGTGGAAGAAAATATAGCCAAGCTCATCTACCCGTCCACGTGCATCGATCTTTAAATGTTTGCTGATGTCGCCGTTCCACGAATTGTATTTCGAATTGATGATCTTACCCTGGTTGTTCATTACCCATACGCCGAGGCCCAGGCTTTTATCCTTTACAACGCGATCGTCCTTATCGTAATACGGCCCCATTAACATAAAGCCGCTGTTGTTGCGTAATGAAGTAACGTTCATGGGGTAGAAATTGTATTTTTCTTTGTCGGTCTCGAATTCAAATGCTTTCTTACCATTATGAAGATATATACCCAGCAGCCATGATTCCATTTTATTGCTCATGACCTTGTTGCGCTTCAATACTTCAAACACAACAACGCTATCGCTGTACCCAAGGTATTGCGGACTGGCCACGCGCTCCACATCCTCAGGAGCATATGTCCACTGTTTTTTCTTGTCGGTTTGGTAAAAATGTACCTCGTATGTATACTGCCTTCCTTCGCGCAGTGGTATGTAAGTAACAAAGCCTTTGTCTTCTATACCGTATAAACTTTTATTCTGTGTTTCTTCGGTATTACGCGCAAGCACCTGTTCAATATAGGCTTTCGACTTTTTATCGAGCGGCTGCTGATAGCTGAATTTTTGCTTGCCATCCAAACCATACGTGCGATAGTCAACCTGTTTCTGGTCTTTGTCGTAAAACATAAACATGATGTCAGAGCCATTGTACGACGATTCTACCAGTACAATATTCTTTGAGTCGGTGAACTTGAAGTTCTTAACCTTGTTAACATTTTCATCGAGTATTTGCAGCGTATACTCGTTGGTGTGTTTGTCAATTTTATCAGACTGATAAAATACAAAGTATCCTTTTATTTCTTCATTGGCGACAATGGGGCCCGAATTACGTACGTACACCGATTTAATGTTATCGATGCTCATTTTTGACTGGGCAACAACGCTTTGCTGCAGTATCAACAGGCTGATCAACAGCAAAAGGCTTAAGTGACTTTTCATTTGTAATTAGTGATGTTTAAAGGTTTTGGAAAGAGTTTAAAAACGATATTTTCCCGCAGGGAACTGTTTTTTATAGGTTTCGATGAGTTGTAGTCTTTCTTCCGGCTTGTTGTAATTGCCTTTACTTTCAATTAGGGCTGCCAGGAAATCTTCATTGGCTAACAGGCCGGTTGGCTGTTGTTTTAAATAATAATAACTGAATGCCCCAAGGTCAGGTAATCGCAAACGTTGTATAAACTCAAGCAGGTTGTTATAGTTTTTATCATTATAAGGCGATGGCAGGTCGGCAACCTTACTTAAGGTATGGTTTTTTTGGGCATTGAACAGCTTGTTGATACAGCGGCCGGTATTGGTTATTAAATAAGCATTGGTTGGCTGGCTTTCGAGCATTTGCAATGTATAATACAGGCTTCTTGAAACATTGTCTGACCGGTAGCAGAAATCAATGATCTCGTAATCGAAATCATTTTGCAGTTGCCTGAATTGTTTTTCGTTGATCACGAAGGTTCGGCTGTTGGCTTTATAATATTGCTGAACCCTGTCTTTTAACCCGGCAACACGTAAGCTGCAGTCGGGATGCGTTTTTAAAGAATCCCGCTCTTTTTTGCTTTCTTCTTCGCTAAGGGCAGCCATAGTGCTGAACAGCGTTTTTTCTTCTTTCGTCCATTTTTCCTGGAAAGGGTATTCCTGGAAGCTGAACACCCGTTTCAGTGGCAGCATTGCGTTGTACTTGTCCCGGTCTATGCTATCTAAAAGGGCTAAACAGGAGAGCGATTCCCTCACATCAAAAGAGGTATTTTTCAACCATTCCAGCGCCAGCGAATCAGCTTCCGCCTCATGTTCCCGGCTGTGGCGCCGGTTATCAAAAGTGATTGACCTGGTGAGCGCATCGAGCTGCTGATTCTTTTGATACTGGCTTTTATTTATCTTTTTAAGCTCTGCCTGAAATTCGTCGGAATAAACAGTATTTACATACCGGGTTATATTGTTGTTGCTATGGTTCAGGAACAGGTGTGCCAGTTCGTGGCAAATAACAAAAGCGGCCTGGCTTTCATTTTGAAGTTTATAAAATAGCCCGATGTTAAACAGGATAGTGCCTTCGCCCATGCTGCTTGCATTGGGCCACCAGGCGCGGGAAAAAGCAACCCGGGCTTCGAGCGAGGCGAGAGATTGATTTGACCTTACGATCTCATTTACCAGCGACTGCAAATAGCCGTTGGCAACCGCTTCTGTTACGATCTCTTTGCGATCGTACATCTTCCTGATATTCTCATAGCGGTCTTTGAATAACTGTTCGAGGTATTTTTTATTCCCGCCTCCCAGGCCGGATACATCTGCCTTATACCTTTTTTCGGTGGCAGCCATCCATTCGGAGTATTTACCGGCATCGTCTTCCGGCGTATGGTAATATGTAAGATCCTGGCAAAAAGTATTGTTTATGCAACAGCATAAGATCAGGCAGATAACAGTGTGTAAGGGTTTCATGGTCTATATCAAAATGTGAGCCAGGTAAAAGTATAATATCCCGTTGTATAATCAATGAAAACGGTTTTAAATTTCTTTACCCATGGATGACCGAAATCCGTACTGTCAAACGGCCTGAAAGTCATCCTGGAATTGAATGGTATTCTTACCAACTTTCCTTAGCTTTACGAAAACCTTAAAAAAATGTCAACCAGACGTGAATTCATCGCCAATACTTCAAAAGCTGCGGTTGCCGGCGGATTAGTTACCTTAGCAGAAAAAGAAGCACTCGTTATGATCGAAAACAAGTTTATACATCACGTTTATTTCTGGTTAAAGAATGCCGCCAGCAAGGAAGACCGCGCGAAACTCATTGAAGGCCTTACAAAACTTTCGAAAGTAAAGACAATAAAAACATTCCATATTGGTCAGCCTGCAGATACCAACCGCGATGTTATCGACCGCTCTTATGCCATATCATGGTTTACCATGTTCGATAATGCCGCAGATCAGCAGAGTTACCAGGTTGATCCCATTCACCTGAAATTCGTTGAAGATTATTCGCACCTGTGGAGCAAAGTAATCGTATACGATTCGGTTGATGCCAAATAAGCGATATGAACGGATACCTTTTACGCGAGCAGGCCTATACGGCCGGCGACAGTACCTTTGTTGAATGTACCAATGAAGAGAACAATTTTGCCGTTGTTTTTGAAGACGATACCGATACCGGCTATTTTTATGCGATGGAAGTAGAGCCGGGTACAGGAAAACAAACCATTCTCGACGCCGTGCATATTTACAATATTGAAGAAGTGCCGGCTCAGCAACGGAAAGGCACTATCAGGATCATCTGGTCGAAAGACTGGCAGCGATGCGCGCTTATCATCAACAATTATTGCCACGCGGTTTTCGATTTTAAAAACCAGGGCGGCTATTGCCGGAATGAATTCCCGCCGCCCAATTCCATTTGGACAAAAGGAGAAAGAACGCTTACCAATGAAATGGTAGCGGCCTTTTTTAAATAATTACTGCGTTATATTATTTTGTCAGGGGAGCCTGTTTCGATGGTTTTGTGTGACCGGCCTGATTGAGCTGGCGCGGTTCCAGAGATTTAGCGGTTGAAACCATTTGCCACATAGTGGTAAAATCACCTTCTGTTTTCAGGTCTTTTATAAGCCGGTGCAGGCGTTGTTGTAATTTTTCGCCCGACCATCTTTTTGCATACCCCGGTATTTTGAATTCCCAAATGTCAGTGAACTCCCAGGGGTGAAAATACAGGCACAGGTACCCGTCTTTTTTCAGCGTTTGTATACACAGGTATTTGAACAGGCTGTAGGGCATATTCTTAAAAGCCAGCCAGAACAGCGGTATGCGCAGGCCCGGGCTAACCGATGCGGGCACCCGCAGCATATTTTCATCATAATACATGGTGCGTGGCAGGGAAAGATCGTTGTACCGCCCCGGGATCCATGTAGGGTTTATAGATGAATCGTAACTATAACCGGCCTGAATAACATCCTGCATAGGCACTTTCTTCAAACGCGGCATTCTTAACCCATACACGGGCTGCGCGGTTATGTTTTCAAGCTCGAGCCTGCTTTGTAAAAGGTCGGCCGTTTTATATTGAGTATGATAGAAGGTATGGGAAGCAATTTCATGCCTGCGCGACATTTGCCTGATGCTGTCGGGATACCAGCTGGCAAAATGTGCGGTGGTAAAGAAAGTACATAGTGCATCACTGCCGTTTATAACCGACATGGTGGCCTCCAGGCCCTTGAAACCGGTTTCCATTTGTTCGTAAATGGTAAGCGTTTGATCATACTCTAACGGCATATCAAATTCTTCTACATCAAAACTCATCAATATGTATCGCTGACGGCTCATGAATATTTGATTCTTTTACTATGTAAATAGGTCGATGTTTGTTCTGCATGAACAGCTTGCCAAGGTAAATGCCAATGATGCCGAGGATCATCAGCTGCAGGCCGCCAAAGAACACGATGGTAACAATTACAGAGGTCCAGCCGGAAATGGTATACCCAAAATAATAACTGTATAAAGCGTAAGGGATGTATAATACCGACAGGGCGGCAAACGTAAAACCAATATAAGTGGCTGCATACAGCGGCCTGATGCTGAAAGAGGTAATACCCTGCAGGGCAAACCTGATCATTTTTTTGGATGTATATTTTGTAGCGCCTGATTTACGCTGATCGGGATCGTATTCAACCGGCGTTTGTTTGAAGCCCGCCCATTTTACCAGCCCTCTGAAGAAAGGCTCGAACTCCTGCAAATTACGCAACACATCCACCACGTTGCGGTTCATCAACCTGAAATCGGCAGTGCCTTTTTCAATTTTGATATCGCTGAGCCAGTTGATGAGCCGGTAAAAAAGATTGGATGTCACTCTTTTTGTGAATGGCAGGTTTTTATCTTCTTTGCGAACCGTATAAACCATATCGTAGCCTTCTTCCCATTTCTCAAGCAATTGCGGGATCAGATGAGGCGGATGTTGCAGATCGCCATCCATCGAGATCACGCAATCCCCTTCTGCTTTATCGAGCCCCGCTTTGAGCGCGGCCTGGTGGCCGAAGTTCCGTGAAAATGAAATGAACCTGATATGTTCATCCTGGAGGGCCAGTTTCTTTATTTCGTGTAAGGTTAAATCGGTGCTTCCGTCATCAACAAAAATGAGATGGTAACGATAAGGCAAACCTGCAAACGTACGCTTGATGGCTTTTGCCATTACGGTCACATTATCTTTTTCGTTATGAACCGGAACTACTATGGAAACCAGCTTAGCCATGCTTCAATTGATTTTGAGGATCAACGATCGGGCATAAAGCAATACCGCACGATGGCCTGGGAGAAGAAAGCGGGAAAGTATGCTGCAATAAACAGCCGGCCTGCAAGTGTGTGCCTGGCAAGTTTTTGTCTGTACACTTCGGGGTGACTCTAATGGGTGTTAACATCTCAATAGCTACTTATTAAAACAGGGTTTCTGTGTTTTCCCCTATGCAAAAAGGCAAATTTTTATCCAAACAGGATAAAAATTTCATAATTATTAAGTCACCCCTAAAATGCTGGTGCTATTTATTTGATTGCCAGAAAAATATGATTTGGTAAAATTAAACTATGACTGTTTTACCTTGCTGGCGGCCGCCTCATCAACAAACCAGTGCAGTTCGCCGCTGGCCGGCTGAATGATCTGCGACGGGTATTGATCAAAATTGCGGGCGCCTTCTAAAACTTCAAACAAGGCATTGGCTTTGTTGGCGCCAAAAGTGAGGAAAACCACTTTTGCAGCCCGGTTCACTATGGGGGCGGTTAAAGTGATGCGGTGCATCTGTTGGGGCTCGAGGTAGAAGGCGCTGACCCAGGCTTGTTTTTCGTGAATGACCGGGGTATGAGGGAACAGTGATAAAGTATGGCCATCATCGCCCATGCCGTTCAACACCAGATCGAAGCTGGCGCCTTCGTTACCGAAGTAGCGATGTAAGATAGCTTCGTAGGCTTTGGCTGAATCGTTGGGCGAAAGGGTGGTGTCCATTATATGTACCTGCTCGCGAACAACCGGCACCTTGTTGAGCAAATGCTCATAGGTCATTTTTGCGTTGTTGCGGCTATCGTCGAATGGAACTGCACGTTCATCGCCCCAGAAAATATGCAGTTTGCTCCAGTTTATACGCTCGCGGTAAGGCGAAGTGGCCAGCAGTTCGTACAGTTGTTTGGGCGAATTGCCGCCTGTTACCGTCCAGGTAAAACGATCCTGTTTTTGCAGGGTGGTTTCAATGGCCCGGGTAATCCACTCTGCAAGGGCATGGCTAAGTTGGTCAGCACTTTTGTATATATGAAGCATATCGATTCTGTGTTTATGTTTCAGGTTACAAGGAAATGCATCTAAAACTACCCTGTAACCTGAAACCTGTAACAATGGTTTTAGTGACCTGCCTGTACGCCCTGGTGAGCTGCCGGCAATGAGATCCAGTTGCGGCCATCGCGGGCAATAAGCGCTTCTGCATCTTCAGGGCCCCAGCTATCCGGTGCATAGTTAGGGAAATCAACCGGCGGCCGGGTTTCCCATGCTTCCTGAATGGGCATTACCACTTTCCATGCGGCTTCAACCTGGTCGCTGCGCATAAACAAAGTGGCGTTGCCTTCCATTACATCGAGCAAGAGGGTTTCATATGCTTCGGGTTCATCGTCACCGTAAGTGTCTTTGTAATTGAAGATCATATCAACCGGGTTCAGCGTTACGGTTTGTCCGGGGCGTTTTGCCTGGAAGCGTAAGCGGATATCCATTTCGGGTTGAATGCTGATGGTAAGCCTGTTGGGCCTCCAGGTAAGCGCCGCTTCCTGCGGGAAGGCGTAGTTGGGCGCCGGTTTAAACTGAATGGTAATGATGGTTGATTTTTCATGTAAGCGTTTTCCGGTGCGCACATAAAAAGGAACATCCTGCCAGCGCCAGTTATCGATATAAAATTTTACTGCTGCAAACGTATCGGTGGGCGAACCGGGGTTCACCTTGCCTTCATTGCGATAGCCGGGAACTTTTTTGCCCTGCATCCAGCCATCGGAATACTGTCCGCGCACTGCATACTTATGCACTTCCTCCTTGCTGTATTTGCGAATGGCGTTTAGCACATCCACCTTTTTATTTCTGATCTCGTTGGCGTCGAATGAAACCGGCGCTTCCATGGCTATCATGCACAACAATTGCAGAATGTGGTTCTGCACCATGTCGCGCAACGCCCCGGAGCGTTCGTAATAATCGCCGCGGTTTTCAAGGCCAACGGTTTCTGCCGCGGTAATTTGAATATGGTCTATGTAGTTCCGGTTCCAGATCGGTTCAAACAGCGCATTGGCAAAACGCAACGCGAGAATGTTTTGAACGGTTTCTTTACCGAGGTAGTGATCTATGCGGTAGATCTGTGTTTCATCGAACATGGATGTAAGTAAACCGTTCAGTTCATGAGCGCTTTTAAGATCATGTCCGAATGGTTTTTCAACCACAATGCGGGTGCATTTGGTATCGTGACAAATATTTAAAGCGCCCAGTTTGCTGGCAATTTGCGGTACCAGGTGAGGGGCTACAGACATGTAGAAGATAACATTGGGATGTTCGCCGAACTCCTGTTCTTTTTGTTTTACTATGTCGGCAATTTTCTGGTAATCGGCTTCATTACCGGCATCCATTTGCAGGTAGGTGAGGTTTTTTGAGAACTCCTGCCATTTGCCGTTCTGATCGTCTTTACGGCGCGAGAACTGCTGAATGCCGTCGTGTAAATGTTTTCTGAAACTGTCATCGGAATAGGCCGTTCTGCCGATGCCCACAATGTGGAACTTTTCAGGCATCCAGTTATCGATGAACAGGTTATATAAAGCGGGTGAAAGTTTACGCTGGTTCAAATCGCCACTGCCACCAAAGATAAATAGCAATGAGGCCGGCGGACATTTATGGTTTGTCATATGCTGAATTGAAATCTTTTCTTATTAGCTCCTGTCTGCATTAACGATCGTTATTTTTTTCCCCAGGATGTATGGAAACTGCCTTCCTGGTCGATACGCTGATAGGTATGTGCGCCAAAATAATCGCGCTGCGCCTGCAGCAGGTTAATAGGTAATTGATTGCTTCTGTAGGTATCGAAATAGCTCAGTGCGCTCATCAATGCCCCGGCAGGTATGCTGTGCTGAATAGCCATCGCCGCTACCGCGCGAAGGCCGGCTGCTTTTTCCTGCAAAATTTTGGCAACCCCGCCATCTAATAACAAATTCGACAACTGAGGGTTCGTTTTGTAAGCATTTCCAAAAAGACCGAGCAGGGTTGAACGGATGATACAGCCGCCGCGCCATACGCTTACAACCTGCGGCATGGGGATCTGCATATCGAGCTCTGTGCTTGCTTTGTGCAGTTGCGCCAGTCCCTGTGCATAGCTGATGATGGTGGCAGACAGCAGGGCGTCGTGCACCTGTTTAATAAATTGTTCTTTAGGAACGCCAATTAAACTCCTGTTTTCAGGGTACAAAGTAGAGGCATGAACCCGTTCATTTTTTAAAGCCGACAGGTTACGCATGGTAACGGCCATATCGATAGTGGGAATGGGAACGCCGAGGTCCATAGCGTCCTGTGACGTCCATTTACCAGTGCCTTTTGCGCCGGCCTTATCGAGGATCATATCAACAAGACGGTTAGGCGTTTTATCGTCGGGTTGTAAAAATATGTCGGCAGTGATCTCTATAAGGAAAGAACGCAATTCGCCTTTGTTCCATGAATCGAAAACGGTATGCAGTTCATCATTGCTCAATCCAAGACCGCGGTGCAGCAGGTCGTAGCTTTCGCTAATCAGTTGCATGATGGCATACTCGATGCCATTGTGCACCATTTTAACATAGTGGCCGGCGGCGCCTTTTCCGAGGTGGGCCACGCAGGGAATTGAATCAACTTTGGCGGCAACGGCCTCGAGCATGGGACGTACATGCGGATATGCTTCGGGATCGCCACCGGGCATAATGCTTGGACCGGTGCGTGCACCCTGTTCGCCGCCTGAAACGCCTATACCCATAAAATGAATGCCTTTACCCTGCAGATAGGTAACACGTCTTAATGTATCGGTAAAATGACTGTTTCCGCCGTCGATAATGATATCGCCTTTTTGCACCAGGGGCAGCAGGCTTTCAATTACATCGTCAACTGGTTTGCCGGCAGGCACCAGCATCATGATCTTTCGCGGAACTGCCAGTTGGTTGATCATATCCTGTAAGGAACCAACGCCCTTTACTGTAGTACCTGCGGTTGCATCCGATTCAAGGGCCGAGGTTTTCTGATTGTCTTTATCGAACCCGATTACTTTAAAACCGTGGTCGGCCATGTTCAACAGAAAGTTTCTGCCCATAACGCCGAGGCCAATCATGCCAAAATCAAATTGTTGTGCACTCATTGCAAATAGATAAGGGTGCAAAAGTAGGTAAATTGCAAATAGGGGGGAGGGGAACGCGAAATTTGAAAATTATCAAATTACTGCCCGCAATGTTGCAGCCGGTTCCCGAAACACAAACCATTATTCGAGAAATAGTTTGGGTTTATCTAACGTAAACGTTTGCGGAAATGCGTTTTATACAGACGGGTGAATTGCTGCAGCCGGCAACCATCTGTTAGTGCTGCGGCTATGAACGTTAAACCGGGCATTGCTGATTTTGGAAAGAATAAGCCCGGTTTATTCAACAAATCCTGCATGAACAAACCGGGCTTAAAATAGTAAATACCGTAAGAAGTGGAATTGAAATGTTCAAATGAACCGCGACCCTGGTTATTTACCGTTGTTTTGAGGTGCGGCCGGCGGCGCTTTTCTTTCCTCTTTCGGGGCCTGCGCTTCAGGGTGCGGGCTACCATGATGACAGGTCATACAACCTACCGGCGGAATACTTTGTTGATCGTTTTTTTTGTAATTGAAGAATTTTTTGTTGATGCGGTCGGTCATACGCATCATATCGCGGGTAACGTTCTTTTCACCTTTTTCATCGCTTGCAAAATCAAGTTTACGGGGATTGTCTTTTTGTGAAGCATGGCAAAAATTACATTTAACCCCAAGTGAACTGTTGAACTGGTGCATGACGCTGTCAAGCTCATCGTGACTAATATTTTTAGGCAGTACTTTCAGGTTTTTGTAAGTGGGTTCGGCAGGAGCACTGGCTGCAATACCCAGTACTACCAGGGCAACCAATGTGGCGGCAACCGTAATTTTCTTTTTAAAAAGCATAGCAGATTGTGTTTTAGCTATTGAAATGGGTTAAAAAACGATTAAATACAAGATACAGGATTCACGTCACAACGCAAGACGTGGGTTAAAGAAGGCAGCGGAACCAATGCGAACTGATAACAGATGTAATGCGGTTACAGTAAAAACCGCCAATTTTGGTAATGGTAACCGCTTATGTTTTTTGAATCCGGCTGCAATCGATTACTGCATCGATTGTACGAATTTCAGTTCTGTTGTAATACATTAGATGTTTTTGATGCGGGAAACATGTGTTGGAATAAATTAACGTTCTGAGAACCTGGATGCGCATTGTAATTCAACGTGAATAAAGTATCTTTGCGACCACATTTGAGTGATAATAGCATATGGTAAGTGAACGATATATCTCGCTACGCATTTCTGCTAATAGTTGTTAGTCTTCATTTTCTCCCTGCTTTTCCTCAGATCCATTAAAAATTTTTAACCAATTTTAGTTAGTAGTATGAACATTTATGTTTCAAATTTAAGTTTCAACGTAACAGATGACGATTTGGAAGGCTTTTTTGCTGAATACGGCGAAGTTTCTTCTGCCCGTGTAATCACCGATAAATTCACTGGCAAAAGCCGTGGATTTGGTTTTGTTGAAATGCCTAATGATGAAGCTGCCAGAAAGGCAATCGCTGAACTGGATGGCGGAAGAGTTGAAGGCCGGGAGATCAAGGTTGCCGAAGCTCGTCCTCGCGAAGAGCGTGGTAGCAATGGCGGCGGAGAAAAACGTTCATTTAGCCGTAACAACAGCTATAACAACCGTTATTAATCCTGTTAGGTTAAAATATTAGCCCCGGTTCGCCAGCTGGCAGATCGGGGTTTTTTTATAATGTGTTGACCGGCGAATAAATTTAAATAAGGCGGAAGCTGCTTTAGCAAATTGTTTGAACGGGCACAGCCATAGAAAAAGTGAGTGTAGTGCCTTCGTTGTGCTGATTGTAGATACTGATATTGCCGCCTAGTTGCCGGGCAGCCTGCACCACGTGCGAAAAACCGTTCGAAACAGTACTGTAGAAATAAGTACCATTATTACGAACACGTACCTGTATCCCCTCCTTATTACAGACAGCCTCAACCCTGATACAGACATTTTCAGAACCATTAATTGCGCCGCTTAACAGGTTGCCCAGCACATAGGCTAGCAAATTCTCATCGGCCTGAAGGTGGAATGTTTGGTCGACGTCATTAATAATAAAGCTCTTTTTACCGGTTACAAGTGGTAAAAGGCCTACCATTAGTTGATCAATAAGCCGGTGAAGAGGAACAGGTTCCGTTACGGTTTGAGAGGATGGTACGGTGTGAGTTAATTGCATCAGGCTTTTCATACAAAGGGACTTTAATTAAACGTAATTGTGCTTCACAGGGTACAGTTAAAAATTAAAACGTAGTACGGATTGTAAAAATTTTCAGGACCTTAACCAGGGACTTCGTATAAAAAAGTGCGAGGCAAATTAACGAACTTAAAGTGTGAAAAAGACAGTTGAGGATATCTTCTTTTCAAAATCTCTTATTTCTTAGCATAAATCAAGTTCGGTTTATACATGTTTATATGTAATGCGGGATTTTACAGACGGGAAAATAATTACAAAGTACGGTGGCAAAACACTACCGGCAAATAGCCGCAGCTTATGATATTAAAAGCTGTTGTACATATTGAGCGTTTTGTATAGCAGCGGTTTGCGCCGTGTTATTGAAGTAAACAAAAATCTGCTTTGCTTTTTTAGCTTTTTGTATAGCATTTACAACCTGTTGTAAAAAACTTTCACTGTAAGCCGAGTAGTATAAATGCGGAACACCATGAAAGCGGTAATAAACATTTTCAGTATTCACAACCACCTCATCGGGCAATAAGGGATGGCTGATGCCGCAAAAACTTATGTTATGCCTGCTCAAAGTATCCCTTACTTTCATTTGCCACCACGAACTATGCCGAAACTCAACGACGTTAACAAGGTCAGGGTTCAGGTGCTGTACGATCTTTTGCAATACTGCCTCGGAGAAATGTATTTGTGCTGGCAACTGAAATAATACACAGCCTAATTTTTCTTTCAGCCCCTCCTGAATGGTTCCGTAAAAATCGCCGAGCTGCGATTCCACAGCTTCGAATTTTTTGTAATGTGTGATAAGGCGGGGCGCTTTTACTGCAAAAGAAAAATTCGCAGGTGTTTTCTGATACCAGTTAAGTAAAAAAGATAATTGCGGGAAGCGGTAAAAAGTAACGTTCAGCTCAAGCGTATTGAAATGTTTACAATAGTGATCGAGCCACAAACGCTGAGGCAATCCTTTAGGGTAAAATATTTCTTTCCATTCCTTATAATGAAACCCCGAACAACCGATATGCCATTGCGGGTTGGTCATTGTTTTACGCGGCTTATTTCAAATTAGTAATGTTGCATATACTAAAATAATTATACCACCATAGTTAAAAAAAGCCTTTTACTTTGCAGCAACTTTATAATATATGAAAACAGGACGCTCAGCAGCATTGAAATTTATCTTTATTACCATTCTGGTAGATGTTATTGGCTGGGGATTGATTATTCCTGTAATGCCC
>CBIHPC010000103.1:0-19043 GCA_966211305.1 uncultured Niastella sp. | reverse complement strand
AAAATGAACCAGTCGTACGACCGCTGGTGGGAAGCAAGAAAGATCTGGGGTTCCATTGTGAATGATTCCCGCAACCTGGTTATTCAGTTACAAACATTTCTGAGCCCAACACATCATGCGCTCATCCGTACCGTTGCTTACCGGCAGATCGCCTGGTGTTATAGCCTCGGCCAGTCATTGCGCGGGCTTCCGCCGTTAGACAACCTCGGTGAATTTTTAAGCAAGGACGACCTGGAGGCGTTGCAATCGCATAACAACAAGCCGCTCGCCATTGTGCAGCTGAATGCCAGGCAACTGCAGCAACTAAAAGAGTCGGGCGACCTGGATACGTATACTTATGTAGAACTGAACAATACCCTGTGCGCCCTTATAGATTACATGGGTATGGCCGAAAGGATCAATAGTACGGTGTTTCCGGTTACTTACCGGTACTACCTGCATTTTATCATCTATATTTTCGTAGTTACTTTATCAATAGCAATGGATAACGTAAATCCCGTGTTCGAGTTGCCTATGCTGGTGCTTATCTCCGCCTGTTTTTTCCTTATCGAAAAAAGCGCCTTCCATTTACAGGACCCATTCCGCAACCGGCCAAGCGATACGCCGGTTACCACCATTGCGCGTAATATTGAAATAAATATAAAACAGTTACTGGGCGAGAAGGATGTGCCTGCACCCATAGCGGCGGACGGTTTCTACGCAAAGTAGGTTTCGTGTATGCGGGTACTACTTACCTTTCTTTAACGCGGCTTTTTTGTTATGGAAAAAGGTCTTTATTTTCTTTTTGAGCCCCTTATCTTCTTTTTTATCATTACCTATCAGGAAGGCGACAGGTTTTAGCGGCTCCACATGTTCGCAAATGATCTTTGTGATCCCTAACAGGGGTATAGCGAGGATCATTCCGGGAATGCCCCAGAGTACTTCGCCGGCAACGAGGCCAACAATAGTAAACAATGGATTTATTTGTACCTCCGCACCCACGATCAATGGTTCCAGCATATACGATTGAACAAACTGTACAACCGCGTATGTTATAATAATGCCGATCAGCAGCGTTGAGTCGCCGCCCTGCATCAGCGACATACCCAAAGTAAGCGCCGTGCCTATGAGGTTGCCCACAAAGGGCACAATTTCGAGCAGGCCGCAGATGATGGCAAAGAACAGCGCATTCTTTACTCCGGCAATGGTAAAACCGATGGTATACATGATCCACAGGCAAACGATCATGAAAAAAAGGCCGGTGAGGTATTGCTGCGACACTTTTTGCGCTTCGTTCATTGTTTTCGTTGCTTCAGCCGACCTGCCCTGCGGCGCCATCCGCACAATAAAACCTTTCAGTTTTCCCCTGAAGAAAAGGAAGAGAAAAATGTAAACCAGGGTCAGCAGCGCGTTGGTAAGAAACCCGGATATCCCTGTAAGGATACCAGTCACAAACGAAGCGGCATTGCCGGAAGAAGCCGATTGTTGTTTTTCCAGCAATTGTTTTTGCTTTTCCGGCGGGATGCCGATTTTTTCGGCAATGAATTCACGCACTGCATTGTATTTAGCCGTAAGCTGTTGTTCCAACCCGGCGCTATCCTGTGCAATGGTCGAAACCTGCCAGCCGGTAAAAAGAAAGACCGCTGCAAAAAAAGCGACAAATATCAAAATGCTGAGCAGGATGGCGGCAACGTGCGGCACCTTTTTCCTTTGCAGCCATTTTACCACCGGCAGCAGCAGCATTGACAACAGGCCGGCAAAGGTGAGGGGTAATAAAAATGGTTTGGCATATACCACGATCACCACTATAAGAACAGCGGTGATCAAAATAAGTGCAGGTTTTAATAATTGCCTCGGGGTCATACCCATGGTATAGAAATTATTATACCTATGGTTCACCATCCATTGGCGTTACCTGCTTTCGGTATGTATAACCGGCGTCTGTTCCATCATTCCTGTAGAATAATGTCTACACAGTCTTTTCTCAGCTTATAGTGAAGTATGATGAAGTGAAAAAGAACGGGGCATTGCGATGCCCCGTAAATAATATGTATCATTTCCCTTCATATGCTTTTTGCAGCGTGGTAATATCGAGCTTCTTCATTGGCAGGAACGCTTTTGTTACCCGGTCTATTTGTTGCTGCGTACCGTTGGTGAAAACCTCATTCATAATAACCGGATTGATCTGCCACGACACGCCATATTTGTCTTTTAACCAGCCGCATTGTTCTGACTCCGGTACAGCTGATAATTTGTGCCAGTAATAATCCAATTCCGCCTGGTCGTTACTGTTCACCAGTAGCGATACCGCTTCATTAAAATCGAAATTATGTTCGCGGGCGCTGTCCATGGCGGCAAACCAGGTGCCTTCGAGGGTAAAATCGGCAAACATAACAGTGCCTTCCTTATCGGGTTCCATACCGGCAGGATAGCGGTGCAACGAACCGGCCTGTGCATTTTTGAAAACCGACAAATAAAAGTTGATCGCTTCTTCGGCTTTACCGCATTTGTCTTTTACAAACAGGAGGGAAGGGATGATGGGCGGCCGCGGTTCGCCTGCTGCATCAGTAAGCATCAATTGCCACGTTAAGCCGTATTTATCCATTACCCAGCCATACCGTTTGCTGAAAGGGTATTCGCCGATCGGCATCAGCGCCTTTCCGCCATCGATCAGTTTGCCCCATACCTCATCGATCTTTTCCCTTGCCGCTTTTTCATGGTCGGGGGAGGAACCGAAAAACAACGGATCGAAATTTACTATGAATGAAATGGCTGGGGTGAATTTGAAGTATGGACCGGCGCTGATGGACATAAATTTATAATTCCACAACTCGAAATTTACGATGTCGCAATCGCCCGACGGGGTATTACGGATCACACTGGTATGTGTGATCTTTGATTCAGGAAATACAGATGTATAAAATTGTGCGGCCTCTTTGGCCTCTTTATCGAACCATAAATGCGGAATGATCTTTTGCATGGCTTTGTGTTTTATAAGTTAATAGTTAATCGTTGTCACTGATCAAAACGTTGGCGGCGGTGCATTCAGATCGGCATCCAGGAAATCGGTGACCATCGGCATCAGCCAGCCGGCGCGTTGCATCATACCTATATGCGTGGTGCAATGTACTTATTCATATCGTTCGTTTTGATAACGATACAAAGCTCGGTAACAATACCATGCCGGGGGCGGGGTGTTTGTGACAATAAGGGGGTTAAAAACGACAGGTGCCGGCATGTAATAAAAATTAAACAGGTTCGCAAACGCGAACCTGCTCTTTTAAAAACCCTGGCAGGTAGCCTGCTGCCTGCCTATTTTTAGAACCTACTGCCTTTCTGTAAATTTTTCCGCGCTACGGTATGGTAACCTGTTTTGTTGCCGTTGTATGCGCTGAGAATAAACCCAACGCGCCATTTGAAATATTGGTGGGTGGATTATTGGGTGTGGTGCCGCCGCCGGGGCCGCTATCACCTATGAGGGCGAGGGTCCGGTAATACAATGCCACATTCTTATCGATGCATTGCATGGTGATAGTGATCGGGTCGCCTGCTTTTAGTTCGAGGTCGTTATCATTTACTTCCAACCGGCTGGTATTTACCACGCCGTTCCTTACTTCATCGTTTTGCACAAAATGCTGGTTCACGAGCTTGTTGTTGACCGTTAAAACAAACCGGTAATTGTTTCCTTTGGCAACCGGATCGGGGTAAACGGGGATTAAATTATATTCCGTTTCACCACCCATCATCACCTTCTCCACTTTGATGGAATCAAATGCCACCCGCTGCGGCATGGTGCTTTGGGCCGTGTACGTGTGGTTTTCGGTTTGTACGGTTAATGTATAGGTTCTGCCTTCCACACCCTGTAACGTAGCGGTGCGGTAGGTGCCATTTCCCTGTGGCGAAAGCGTTTCGCTGTTGCCGGCATCATCGCCGATGGTAACGGTGGCATTGTCGACCGTTGGGTAGGCGCCTGTTTCGGTAAGGCTGACCGACCTGGTGATCTTTACCAGGTAGGGCCCTGTTTCATTGGTGATATTGCCTTCTATGATGATACGCGATTGATTGCCCTTGTATTTTAAACTCACCGTTTTTTCGCAGCCTGTAATTAACAGCGCAATGCAAATGATGCTGATGATATTTTTCATTTGTTATGTTAGAATTTGAAATTATAGGTTACGCCGGGCACCCACTGAAAAAGGGATGTTTGAATGGCGTCTATTTTATGCGGATTGTCTTTGTTCTCTTTAAACGTCATACTGTAGGGATTCTGTCGGCCGTATACGTTGTACAATCCGAAACTCCATGAGCTCTGGAATTTTCTTTTGGCAGGTTTTTCGTAAGTGGCGCTCAAATCGAGCCTGTGGGTGGCAGGCATTCTGTCGGCATTGCGGCTGCTGTACTGGTACATCACCATATTATTCACAACATATTTGCCCGTAGGGAAGGTGACCGCATTACCGGTATTGTAGATGAAGGTGCCCGACAGGGTCCACCGGGGTGAAAGGGTATAAATACCTACTATGGACAGGTCGTGTGTGCGGTCCTGTTTGGCATTGTACCACTGGTTGTTATTGATGCCATCGATTTTTCTTTCGGTTTTTGAAAGCGTGTAACCGATCCAGCCGGTGAGTTTACCTTTATTCTTTTTCAGTAAGATCTCCCAACCGTAAGCGCGGCCTTTGCCAAAAAGCAGTTCGCTTTCTATATCGGGAACGGTATTGATATCAGCCCCGTCTTTATAATCTATCTGGTGCTGCATTGTTTTATAGTAGGCTTCGGTATTCAGTTCCCAGGCGTTACCCTGCAGGTTCTTACTGAAGCCCACGCTAACCTGGTCGGCTATTTCGGGTTTTATATTGTAGCTGTTGCCGATCCATTGGTCGGTAGGGCTGCCCCCGGTACTGTTGCTCATCAGGTGCAGGTTCTGCGTATTGCGGGCATAACCCATTTTAATACTGGCAGTATTGTTCAGCATGTAATTCGCTGATAACCTCGGTTCCCAGTTGTAATACGTTTTGCCTACTTTTCCTTCCGCTAATTTTATAGCTTGTACCAGTTGATTATTTTGATATATATTATACGTATCGCCGCCGAGGATATTGTAAAACGAGAAACGCAGGCCATAATCAATACTGATCTTGTTAGCTATTTTCCATGTATTGCCTGCATATACCGCATTCTCGAGGCCTTTGCGGCTTTTTTTATCGCTTACGATATTCGTTCCGCCCGCTTTGGTTGGCGTAATGGTATGTTCCATCATATTGAAGCCAAAGCGGATGGTGTTGCTGGTATTTGCATACCAGGTAAAGTCCTGTTTCAGGTTCAGGTCCCTGATATGGGAATTGAAATTCATTTCACTGCCATCGCTTTTGAAGCTCACATTGAAATCGTAATTGCTGAAGATGAAAGAGGTGTTGGAAAACAATTTGCTGCTCCATAAGCTGTTCCATCTTAATGTGGCTGTTGCATTGCCCCAGTCGCTCCCGAATGTTTTCGATACGCCTAATTCGTCCTTGCCGAAATAGCCGGAGAAATACAGTTTATTCTTATCATTGAGCGCCAGGTTAGCTTTTACATTCAGGTCATAGAAGTACAGTTTAATGTCTTTAAAATCATCTGAAAGCCTGGCAAAAAGGTCAGCATACGTGCGCCTGCCTGAAATGATGAACGAGGATTTCTCTTTTTGGATAGGGCCTTCTACGGTGAGCCTGCTGCTGATAAGCCCAATGCCGCCGCTCACCTGGTAATTGCGGTTATTGCCTTCTTTCATTTTTACATCGAGCACCGATGACAACCGGCCGCCAAACCGGGCGGGACTGTTGCCTTTGATAATCGTAGCGTCTTTGATGGCATCGCTATTAAATGTGCTGAAAATGCCCAACAGGTGCGATGCGTTATACACAGGCGCTTCATCGAGCAATATCAGGTTCTGGTCGGTTGCACCACCGCGTACCGAAAAACCGTTGCTGCCTTCACCGTTCGATTTGACGCCCGGCATGAGTTGAATGGTTTTTACCAGGTCTTTCTCGCCGAATACCACCGGGATCTTTGCCGCCGTTTTCATATTCAGCACCTCGGTGCCCATTACAGGTTTCGAAAGATTGTGGTTCCCTCTGCGCGAGCTTACTACCACTTCCTGCAAATGGCTGGCGTCTGACAGATCGATGTTAACCTTAATATCAGCATCCAGTTTTACGGGCATTAATTCCTGCCTGTACCCGGTATACGAAAACCGCAATGTATAATTGCCCTGGGGAAGCGAAATAGAATAAAAACCGTACTCATTGGTAGTTACGCCCACATTTGGTTTTTCAACGATCAATACGGTTACGCCAATAAGCGTTTCACCGGATGATTTTTGTTTTACCGTACCGCTGATGGTATATTTCGATTGCGCCACCAGGAGTGTTGTGCTGAGTAAAAGAAGGAGGATTATTACTGGCTTTTTAGGCATAGTTGTGAATTAGAAAACAAATATGCGGTCAAAAAAAGCCCGGTGAAATTTTTTGAGAAGAAGAGGGGGAGTTGTGCGAAGAAGGGAGTTGACGAGTTGACTTGTTGACGAGTTGACTTGTTAACAAAAGTCTGATTATAACTACTTGTTTCAAATTATAAAAGAAAGGCTAAGAAGAATAGCGGCTAAAGAATTCTTCGGTGTAGGTTTTTCCTATGGGGAACTCCAAATCGCCAATGTAGATGGTATTGCCCCTAACTGCCTCGATCCTGCTAAACGGCAGGATATAACTGCGATGCACCCGCATGAAATCGGTGAACTGTAATTTCTCCATCATGTCTTTCATCGTCATGCGGGCTATGATCGTTTTGCGGTTATTGATATGGATCTTGAGATAATCGGCCAGGCCTTCGATGTACAGGATGTCGGCCAGGGGAATTTTTACCAGGCTGAAATCGGCGCGGATAAAGATGTTTTTATCGGCGCCATCCTCTTTTTTATTGATGTAGTCAAAGTATTCCTGCGCTTTGGTAATGGCCTGGGTAAAGCGTTTCTGGTTGATGGGTTTGAGTAAATAGTCGATGGCATTCAGTTCATAACTCACAACAGCATATTCGCTGAAAGCCGTAGTGAAAATCACCATGATGTTTTGCGGTAATGATCTTACCAGGTTAATGCCGGTCATGGAAGGCATCTGGATATCGCAAAAGATGAGATCGGCGGGAAATTTTCGTAAATGCTTTAACGCCTCGCCGGGTTGCGTAAAAGTTTTTTGCAGGTTGATGCTGTCGTTTTTATCGCAAAGCGATTGTATTACGGTAAGCGCTAACGGTTCATCGTCTATGGCTATGGCGTTGATCATTGCAGGTTGATATGTAAAGAAACGAAAAATTCCTTTTCGGTTTCATTGATGACCAGTAAATGCTTCGACGGGTAAATTAAATTCAGGCGGTGACTGGTATTGATGATGCCCAAACCGCTTCTTTCGGAAAGTTCCTGCTGAACACTCACTTTATTATTTACCACGGTTAGCTGGAACTCCGTTTTGTTGAGGCTTATTTCAATTTTGATGCGGCTTTTTTGTTCGGAATTAACACCGTGTTTAAAGGCGTTCTCAATAAAGGGGATCAGCAGCATGGGCGCAATGCGTAAAGACGGAATGTAATCGAGCATGTAATATTCGAGTTTTACGCTTCTGTCGAGCCGCAGCTTTTGCAGTTCAATAAAATTGCTGATATAATTGATCTCATCTTCCAGCAACACGAAATCCTGTTGGGTGTCTTTCATGGTGTAGCGCATCATTTCCGACAATTTATCTACCATATCGGCCGCTTTGGGTGAGGTATCGATGGCAATAGCATAAATATTGTTCAGTGTATTGAACAGGAAATGCGGATTGATCTGTGATTTAAGCGAAGCGATCTGCGCCGATAATTTTTCACTTTCGGTTTGCTTTAACCGGTGGTAGGTTGTCCATAAGATAGACGATACAATAGCCAGGAACCACAATAAAAGCGCATTGACGATGATAACGGGAATGATCTTTTCAACGGCCGGCGTTGTATGGGGGAATGTACCGGGACTGAAATCGGAAAAGAAGAACAGGAGGCCGGAGAGAAATAATACGGTGAGGATCGCCAGCAACAGGAATGAGAAATACAACCAGTATTTTTTTCTGAGCAGGTACCGGGGAATGAGAAAAAAGTAATTGAAGTAAAAAGTGATGATCAGTACCGCGCTTAGGGAAAGGCAGAGCAGCAGATAGTCTTTGTCTGATGAAGGATCGAGTGCATTGAAGATCTGATCGGTTGAGGCATAGGGAATAACCAGCAACAGGATCCATACGAGGGCATGTATGGCAATGGTGATACGTTTAATTTTCATAATTACTGTACAAATAGGACCCAAAACAAAGGTATGTTTCTTACAGCTAAAAAAAATTGAGAAGAAGGGGGCGGGTTTGTAGACGTTTGCGATCGATGATCCGAACCTGCAATTTATTTTACTACTTTTACTGTATGCACACCATTGAATCGTTCCTTAATATTCATAAACAAAACAACAAACTTTCCATCCGGCTTATTTCGCCCACCTTTGGCCAGTTGCCGCCCGAAATGGTGTATTGCTACGGGTTAACGCACCGCAAACCACACTACTTTTTTATTTTTATGCTCGATGGCCTCACGCACCATGGCGTAGACCTGCAGCAGTTCGATATAGCAAACAACGAACTGCTTTTCATAGTACCGCACCAGATCCACCAGCTGCCGTTAACGAAACAGGGTACCGACTATTTCAAACTCGGGTTCGACGAAAACTGTCTCTCGCTGTTGCCAAAACAATATCCCTTTCTCATCAACCCTTTAAATAATCAAAAAATTAAGTTTACCGAATCCGCCGCAGGAAGACTGAGGTCCCTCTTCGAAATACTGCTTCAGCTGTTAAGCACAATGAGCACCGAGCCTGAGCTCATACTTGCGCACCTCAACAGCCTGTTAACGGAGATCAATGCTGCCTACTTTGCTTCTGCCCCAAACCCGGCAGATGAAAAGCTTTCCAAATACATCAGTTTTAAGATGTATGTAGAAAATAACCTCATCGATCACCCGACGATCGCAGCGATTGCAGAAGCGCTCACGCTCAATACCAATAGCCTGTACCATATTGTTAAACATTATTCGGGGCTTTCGCCCAAAGAATTCATCACCAACCGCCTTATACTCGAAGCAAAACGCCGGCTCTACTATTCGGAAAGTTCCATTAAACAGTTGGCCTTCGACTTAGGTTTTAACGATCCCGAATACTTCGCCCGCTTATTCAAAAAAGTAACCGGTAAAACCATCACCCTGTTTGTTCAGGATTTGTCAGGGAACTAATGTGTTTTGTCCGGCCCATTGTTACCTGTTCTTCAGAGATTCGTGCAGATAAAAAAATAAAAATGAAGAACAGGAAACTGGGAACAAACGGCCCGTTGGTATCGGCCATAGGACTTGGCTGTATGGGCATGTCGGGCGTTTACGGACAATCGGACGATGCTACCTCCATTGCCACCATTGAAAGGGCGCTGGAGCTTGGGCATAATTTTTTAGACACTGCCGATTTTTACCGCACGGGCCACAACGAAGAAGTGATCGGCAAGGCTATCAAAGGCAAACGCGACAAGGCCTTTCTTTCTGTAAAAACGGGTATGATGTTGGCGCCCGGCCCTAACAGGTCAATGACCATCGGCCCCGTTAACGGTCATCCCGATTACATTCGCAATGCTGTTCTGTACAGCCTGCAGCGGCTTAAAACGGATTATATCGATCTGTATACGCCGGCACGGATTGATCCCGATGTGCCTGTGGAGGAGACAATAGGTGCACTGGCCGATCTTGTACAGAAAGGCGTTATACGTTACATTGGTCTTTCCGAAGCAGCGCCGGTAACTATCAGAAAGGCAGCGGCTGCGCATCCCATTACGGCACTGCAAATTGAGTATTCGCTTTGGAGCAGGGATATTGAAGCCGAAGTGATGCCCGCCATTCGAGAGCTGGGCATCGGGCTGGTGGCTTATTCTCCGCTAAGCAGGGGCTTTTTAAGTGGCGAGATCAGAACGCCCGAAGACCTGAAAGATCACCGGGTGCATATGCCGCGATTTCAGGGGGAGAATTTTTACAAAAATCTTGAACTGGTGGAAAAGATCAAAGCGCTGGCCGCCGAGAAAAACTGCACGGCCTCGCAACTGGCGCTTGCATGGGTGTTGGCGAGGGGAGAAGATATCATTGTTATCCCCGGCACCAAACGGATAGCCTACCTGGAAGAGAATATTGCCGCAGAAAATGTGCAGCTCACGCCGCAGGACCTGGAAAGTATCGATGCCATTATGCCGGCCGGGACTGTTTCAGGCACCCGCTATCCTGAAATGTTCATGAAGTTATTGAACCGGTAAGCACGTAATTCCGTGCTATTCTTCCCCACAAATGAGCTATTTCTGCCGCGTGGGCGATGGTAGTTTTGACATGTCAAATAAGGAAAAACACAAAAACTTATAATCATGTCAAAAGTTATCTTCATTACCGGTGCATCGAGAGGGTTCGGCAAACTGTGGGCCGAAGCGTTTTTAAAACGGGGCGATAAGGTGGCTGCCGCCGCCCGCAATACCGCTGCCTTGCAGGACCTGGTTGACACCTATGGCAACAATATTCTGCCCATTCAGCTGGACGTAAACAATAAACAGGCGGGCGTGGAGGCGGTTAAAACCATCACTAAACAGTTTGGCCGCATAGATGTTTTAATTAATAATGCCGGTTATGGTTTGTTCGGCACCGTGGAAGAAACCACTGAAGAACAGGCCCGGGCGCAAATGGAAACCAATTTCTTTGGTTTGCTGTGGGTTACCCAGGCGGTGCTGCCCGTGATGCGGGCGCAGAAAAGCGGGCACATCATTCAGGTATCCAGCTTTTTAGGACTCACCACATTACCGGTTTTAGGTGTGTACAATGCTTCGAAGTTCGCGGTAGAGGGATTGAGTGAAACACTGGCCAGCGAAGTGGCGCACCTCGGCATAAAAGTAACGCTGATAGAACCCAACGGTTATAGTACCGAATGGGCCGGCGCTTCAGCCAGCCAAACCACCGCCGACATTGCCGATTATGCACCCGTGCGCGAAGCGTTCTCAAAAACGGCTGAAAGCCCGGAGATCTGGGGTAAACCCGAAGCTACGGTTGCCCCTGTGCTGAAAATAGTGGATGCAGCCAATCCACCCGCGCGGTTACTGCTTGGCAAAATTGCCTACCATGGCGTAAAAGAGGTGTATGCAGGCAGGTTGAAGGAGTTTGACGAATGGAAAGAGGTAAGTATCGCTGCGCACGGTTAATAATAAACAGAACGGCAAAGCCTGTGACATGTTAAGAAAACCTACATTTGACACAGGCTTTGTTTTTTAAAATCATTCCCGATGTTACACTATAAAACACCTGCAGACCTGCACCGGAACGCCGGCTGGTCATTGCCCGAGAACCCATTGGTAAGCGTTGTTGATTGTGTGCAAAACTGTCCCTTAGACGGCCAGGAATTCACCACCGACTGCTATTTGATCGGGTTCAAGAAACTAAAAGCAGGGGTGATCTTATATGGCCGCACTCAATACGATCATACCAGCGGGTCGATGATCTTTGTAAAACCGCGCCAGATCGTTCAGATGACGAACCTCGAATTTGAGGAAGCCGGTTTTATGATCTGGATCCATGAAGATTATTTTAACGGGCATGAGTTGCATAAGGTAATTCAGAAATACGGGTTCTTCGAGTATGAGACCAATGAAGCGCTGCATCTTTCACCAAAGGAGGAAACCATTATCTGGGAATTGTACCAGAAAGTAAAAGCAGAGAACAACAACAACCCCGATGAGTACAGCCGCGAGATCATCCTCAGTCATATTGCTTCGATATTAATGTATTCGCAACGGTTCTATAAACGGCAGTTCATCAACCGCATGGACCTCTCGGGCAAAACGGTAACGAAATTCAATGAAGCCCTGCGCAGTTATTTTGAAGCGGGGTATCTGAATACAAAAGGATTGCCTACGGTACAGAACCTGGCTGAGCAATTGTATATGTCGCCCCGGTACCTCAGCGACCTGTTAAAACAGGAAACGGGCAAAACGGCCATGGACCTGATCCATATTGCGTTGATCACGGAGGCCAAGAACCAGATAAAAATTTCAGGCCAAAGCATAGCGGAGATCGCCTATGGATTGGGGTTTGAAAATACTTCTTACTTCACGCGCCTGTTCAAAAAACAGGTGGGCATGCGGCCGCTGGAGTTTAAGAAGCATGCGATGAATTGATCTCACGCCCCAACGTTTATAATTGAGCGCAGGGAATAAAAATACTGATTTTTAAACCAATCAGACCAATAAACGAACCTCGTAGTGGCTTGTATTGAATAGATTTATGACAGCCGTTAAAACGATTGCGGCTGCTATTTCACACCATTAAAACAAGCCATATGAGAAAGAATCTGCCATTCACCCCAACGGGGAAAAAACTCCTGTTTTTTGTAATGTATATTTTATTGCTTTCGCATGCGCGTGCGCAGTATGATATCATAGTGGCGAAAGACGGTTCGGGCAATTACACAACGGTACAGGCGGCGGTAAATGCGGCGCCATCAAACAGTGCTGCCCGAACTACCATCTACATCAAGAACGGTTCGTATTATGAAGTGATCACCGTGCCCACCAACAAAACCAATCTCACGTTTATTGGCCAGAGCAATACCGGCACCGTGCTTACGTACGACAATTACGCCAGCAAGATCAACCCGGCAACAGGCCAGGCGTATGGCACTTCCGGTTCGGCCAGCACCTTTATAAACGGGGCGGGTTTTTATGCGCTGAATATCGCTTTTGCCAATTCGGCCGGTCCCGTGGGGCAGGCGGTGGCGGTTCGTTCAACGGCCGATAAAGCGATCTTCAAAAATTGCCGTTTCCTTGGCAACCAGGACACCTATTACGCGCATAGCGGAAGATCGTACCATGAAGCCTGTTATTTTGAAGGCACCACGGATTTCATTTTCGGCGGCGCCATTTCCTTTTTCGAAAATTGCGACCTCTATTGCAAAGGCGGTACGTCCGTTACCGCTGCCAGTACGGCACAGCATATCCAATACGGCTATGTGTTCAATAACTGCCGCATTACCGGGGCCGGAAATGCCATTACCGATCTGGGCCGTCCCTGGGGGGCATATGCATCTGTAACATTCAGGAATACCAATATGTCGGCTGCCATAAAAGCCGCCGGCTGGAACGACTGGGGCAATGCCGCCAACCAGGCAACCGCCCGGTTCAATGAATACAGCAACGCAGGCAGTGGGTATGTGCCTTCGTCAAGACCTTCCTGGGTGCACATACTTACCGCTACCCAGGCGTCGCCATATACTATGCTGAATGTTTTAAAAGCCAATAGCGCCAATCCGCAGGTAACCGATAACTGGAACCCTGCGACCACGATAAATGCAACGCCCGGCGGCGGCGGTACCATCAGTGCTTTTTCTACCATCCAGGCCGAGAATTACAATTCCATGTCGGGCGTACAAACGGAAAACTGCAGTGAAGGCGGTTTGAATGTGGGCTATATCCACAACAATGATTATATCCGTTTTGCCGGTGTAAATTTCGGGTCAGGCGTTAGCGGCTTTTCTGCCCGTGTGGCCAGCAATACAACCGGCGGAACCATAAAGCTGCGGATCGATGCTGCCGGCGGAACGCAGATCGGCAGTTGTAACGTTGGCAATACGGGTGGCTGGCAGAACTGGACAACCGTGAACACTTCAGCCGGCGGGGTTACCGGGGTGCACGATCTGTACCTGGTGTTTTCAGGCACAACCAGCGGTTACCTGCTGAATGTGAATCATTTTGTTTTTACTTCTGGTGGCAGCCGCCTCGATCTCACAACAGGAGTTGAACCGTTGGGCGGGAATGATGATCGCATCCGGCTGTATCCTTCACCGGCCGATGAGGGAATTATACTTGAAACAGGCGGGAGCCCTGATAAAAATGCGCGCCTGGTGATCTTCGACAACCTGGGCCGGCAGGTAATGGAATCGAGGATCAAAGGAAATAAAAGCAGGGTGAATGTAGGCGGTTTTTCACCGGGTGTTTATACCGTCAGGTTGTATAACGGGCAGAATATCATTACCAAAAAATTCCTGAAAAAATAAGTATTTATAATTTTATGCAAATTACCCTGTTGGACAAGCCAGATGAATGTTGGCTTGTCCATTTTTTTAGTGGCAACGGGTTTCGAAGACATTGAACAATATTGCCGCATTTTTAACACCAATTATTTCATTCCGGCGGGGGAGAAGAGTAACTTTATATGGGTGTTCTATTTCTGTTAGCCAAATACTACTGTTATGAAAAAAATATTTACACTCTTCTTCATTGGTTCTTCCTTATGTTTTAGCGCCGGCAGTCAGCCGGTCAGCAGCCGTTCTTCAGGCAATGAAAATTTTAAACTGCTTATCGATTACGGGCTGGGTTTACCTCAGCAGCAAATGGCGCGAAATATTCAGGCGATCCATAATTTGCATTTAGGCGGTTTATACCGGTTACCTAACCAGTTAAGGAACTTGTCGGTAGGACTTGAACTGGGCGTCGGCATGTATGCTCATGAAAAGATCAATCAGACCTTTAACTTCGATGCCAACACCTCCACCGTGGTGCCGGTTAACTATAACAGTAATGTGCTTAACGCCAATGTACAGGCCAGGTACCAGTTGTTAGATGACAACAGGCTGATAGTGCCTTATGTGAGCGCAAAAGCAGGCTTGTATAATTTTTATAGTAATATCACTATCGAAGATCCCAATGATGCCGATGGCTGCCAGCCGCTTGACAAGAAAAATATCATCAACGATAAAACTTTTTACTGGGGCGCAGGCGCCGGTTTTCAGATAGACCCTTCCGTATTTTCAAGACGTAAAAGAGACGGCCCGGTTAAGATCGATCTCAGCGTAAACACCATCTACGGCGGCAAACTCGATTACATCAATACCAAACACCTGAAAGACGAGCAGGAAATCCCCGATACGGGCGGCAAACCGCTGATGGTGAAATTCATCAATGCCGGCACCCAGGATATACATCAGCATAAAGTTGCCCAGGTATATACGTCACCCCTGCGGATACTCGAGATCAGGGGCGGGGTGGTTTTTAGTATAGGCAGGTTTTATTAAAGAATCAGTTTATATAGAATTTAGGTTAAAGAAGCAGGAGGTAAGTTGACGGGTTAACGAGTTGACGTGTTAACAAGTTAACAAGGGGCTGTTCAAAAGGTATAGGAAACGGGTTGCCTGTGGAGTAGTTTCCATCCCAAAAACAAATCAGCATCATTCGCGTGCATGAGTAACATCATATGAAGCCGGGCGTATTAATTCTAATTTCAACATAAAATCAGAAACCGGTGAAAATTAGAAAATACACGCAACAATTTCCTTCAGCTGATGTTTTTATCGGGAAACAATCCCTTCCTTATATGAAGAAAATTATCGTCGCTACCGATTATTCGGCTGAAGCTGAGAATGCAGCTGATTTTGCCGCCGCGGTAGCTGCAGAACAGGGCCACGAACTGATCCTTTTTAACTACAGCGAAATTTCGATCCATGTTTTAAATGCCCGGGTTTCGGGTAACGCCATCGATGAAATACTCGAAATTTACCATGCCAACCTGAACAAGGCGGCGCAGGCGCTTGCGAAAAAATATAACGTGAAAGTGACACCTCATCTGGCATCGGGTAATTTTTACGAAAGCCTGGTGAATTGTATTAATCAGTTTGAGGCGGTTGCGGTTGTAATGGGCATGGCCAGTAAATCGGTTGAACAGGACCTGTTGGGCAATACTACCACCTCTGCCATTCATAAGCTGCAATTCCCGATACTTGCCATTCCCGTTACCACCCAATACCACGGCTTTCATAAAGTATTGTTTGCCTGTGATATGGAAAAAGGCGTAGCTAATAAGGTGCTTGGGAATGTACATGAACTGGCAACGGCTTTCGGCGCAACGGTTGAGGTGTTGTATGTTAAAGACAAAATAGACGAGTTGCTGGAAGCGGAAGAAGCAGAACATGCAGCGATCGATAAGAACTTTGCAGGCATCAATTATTATTATAAGAACGTACAGTCGCGAAAAATAATAGATGCCATCCAGGATGAAATAAAGGCGATAGATGCTGACCTGCTTATTATGGCGCCGTACAAATACGGCTTCTGGGATTCTATGGTGCACCGGAGTAAAACAAGGATGATGGCCAGTGGTAACAATGTGCCCCTGTTGTCATTACCTTCCTGATCAGCGCATCCGTTTTTTGTAGTTTATAAATCGAAGGCCCTGTACGCCAGCTGGCAAACAGGGCCTTTTCGATTCCCTAAAAAATAAACGCCATACTATTGTTTGCTTTATGTATGATCTATACGTACCCAACGCATACCGGCTGCTTCCGCTGCCTGCACGCCCGGGGTGCCATCTTCAAAAACCAGGCACCGGGCAGGGTCAACTCCTAACTGTTCGGCTGCGGATAAAAATGGATCGGGGTAAGGTTTGCCGCGGGGCGTTTCGCCTGCGCATACCAGTACTTCCACCAGCTTACTGATCCCCAGCAGTTGCAGTGTTCTTGACACCGAAGGGCGGCTGCCGCCCGATACCACCGCTATCCGCACTTTGCCCGCATGCGCTTTTAAATGTTCTACTACAAATTCAATTGGCTTTGTTTCATTGATGAAATTGCTTTCGTACAATTTATTCTTCAGTTGCGCAAAGGCCGCAGGATCGAAATTGCCGTTGTACCGCTTCCTGATCTCCTCAGCTACCTGTATAATTGGCCAGCCTGCCAGTTCATCGATGATCGCATCATCCAGTTCAAAGCCGCACATAGTGGCTGCTGCGCTATAGGATGCTTTATGCGCACCCATATTATCGGCCAGCGTACCATCACAGTCGTACAGGAAAGCGTCGTAACTGCCTTCGCTCAGGCGGGTAAGGATCGTTTGTTTATCGGGGACGGGAAGAATACTGCTCATACAAGATCGCTTAAATAATTTTTTGCAAATAAGAATTAAAGAACCGGGAAAACCATCCTGTACCGGAAATCATCCGCTGTACCAGGAATATACCCGTTACAGCGCAACAGATGCCCGCCAATACATCGAGCACATAATGATGGCTTGTATATACCGCCGCGCACCAGATGCCTGCCATGATCACCGCAAAAATAATACTCGCATACCGGTATCGCCCTTTCATCCCATAATATAATACGATCACCGGGTATGATGAATGCAGTGAGGGCATGGCCGCAAAAACATTCGAGCCTTTGGCATAGAGCGATTGAAACACCGGTGCACCCACCAGTGCATCGAACCGCTTCAAACCACCCGTGTTGCCGGGCGTGGAAGCTATAAAACTGAACTGGTGTTCCTGTACATACCAGGGTGGTGCGGCGGGATAGATATAATACACCACAAACCCGATCATGTTCACTACAAAGAACGCGAGGGCAAACCGCAGGAACAATGACCTGTCTTTAAAAAACAGGAAAGAGGCAAACAATAATGGGACCGGTACCCAGCATAAATAAAAAATACCGCTTAACAGGTCGCCGGCTTTAAAATGATGTTGCTGAAAAAACTCATTGGGCGTAACGCTTCCTTTTGCCGTTGAAATACCGAACAATGCCTTTTCCGCATTGTACAACGTTTCAATATGCACTTCCCTGAACAGGTAATTGGGAAATGCCTTCATGTAGTCGAAAATGACCCAGTAAACGATAAAGATGGAAAACCCGGTAATGAACTTCCGTGTAATGGCGCTGCTGTAATACAGTCCGTTAAAAATGGCGATCAATACCAGTTGATCGGTCTTGAAGCCAACCAGCCATACAGACAGCAGCAGGTAGATCACGGAAACAAGCGTAGTGATCATCATGGTTCTCGGGGCAAAAAAAACGGCGGGGGCGGTTCTGAGCATATTACTTTTTCTTCTTTGGAAAACCCGATTGAAAAATAACATCCCATAAAGATGAGCTTACACCATATCCCTTTGTAGGGTCGTTGTAATGATGAAGCATATGATGTTGTTTTATCTTCTTCATGAGCGCACTTTTAAAATTATAATGATGCATGGCATAATGCATCATATCGTACACTAGGTAACCGGCCACAAAGCCCGAAAAGAAAGAATATAACAGTGTCTTATCTGAAAGTATCAGCGAAAACAAAAAATAAAACCATAGGGCGAGGGGAATACTGGCGGAAGGGGGCATCACCAGCCGCTTTGCATCCCGGGGATAATCGTGGTGCACGCCGTGAAAGATAAAATGGATGCGTTTTCCCCATTCGGAAGACGGTTCAAAATGAAAGATAAAACGGTGCAGGATATATTCCGTGATCGTCCAGGTAACAAGACCCAATACCAGGAATAAAAAATAATAACCCGTTGAAATGCCTTTTGCAAAAGCCTGCCAGGTCATAAAAGCGATAACGGGAATATAAATGAACAGCGGAACGGTGAAATGTACTTTTGATAAAGCTTCCATCCAGTTGCTTTTGAACATTCTCACTGATTCACTTGAGTTGGATATATATAGCTTCTTCATTTCATAAAGAGTTAATAAGTACAAAATAGGTAGCAAGGCATAAAGGCAACAAGGCAACGAGGAAAGGCAAAAAAAGAAAAAGACAACAAGGCATAAAAGACAATAGGCAATAGACAATTGGCAAGGGTTGCCGGTTTTCGAAGCTCCCAATTAATTGAGAGCCCTCTCGTTGCCTTGTTGCCCCTTCAACCTTCTTTTTCTTTGATCTCACTCTTCAGGATCTTCTTCCTTTCCGCAACCGCCTTGCCGGTGGCCGGGTCGAAGCCGCTTACCTCGAAATACTCAATATCGGGCGACCACATAGTGCCGCCGGTGATCTTCACAAAGATGTGGTTTAGGATCATCATCCTGCCGTTGATGGGAGCGTACAACCTGTACTTCCCGTCGGGCCCTTTTTTCAGGAACATGGAGTAACCTGCATAGGAAACCAGCCGCACGCGGTAGCTGCTATCGGGGTACGACTTTATCCTTA
>CBIHPC010000102.1:0-19213 GCA_966211305.1 uncultured Niastella sp. | reverse complement strand
ACAAATTCCCCTTCGATACCCGCGAACAATGGACAGATAGCTGTAACCTGCTGGCATTAAAAGAAGGGGTTGTGCTGGGTTATGACCGCAACGACAAAACGGTGGAAGCATTCCGGGAAGCCGGTTTTAGTGTGGTACATGTAAAAGACCTGCTCGACCAGTTTGAAAAGGAAGAAACGACGCCTGATGAATTGGAAAACACGCTTATCCTGATCCCTTCTGCTGAATTATCGCGCGCCCGCGGCGGCTTCCATTGTATGAGCATGCCCTTGTTACGAGAGGATATTGATTAAAACGTATTCAGTTATGCAAACAACATCGAACATCTTAATGATAAGGCCGGTTAATTTTGGCTTCAATGCCCAAACGGCTGTGAACAATGCATTCCAGGTGGCAGGCGCCGATGCGGATGCCCAGGAAAAAGCACAGGCAGAGTTTGATAATTTCGTAACGCTGCTGCGTTCGAACGATATTGGGGTAACAGTGATCAACGATACGCCTGAACCGCATACACCCGATTCCATTTTTCCCAATAACTGGATCTCGTTCCATGACCCCGGCACTATTTGCCTGTATCCCATGTTTGCCGAGAACCGCAGGCAGGAGCGCAAGCCACCGGTGATAGAGCAGCTGAAAAAAACGTTCACCATCAACAACACGTATGATCTTACTTCATACGAAAACGACCAGTTGTTTCTTGAAGGTACGGGCAGCATGGTGCTCGACCGCGATCATAAAATAGCCTACGCCTGCCTTTCGCCCCGTACGCATCAAAAGGTATTGGATGATTTCTGCCGGCAGATGGGTTACCGGCCGGTATTGTTCACCGCAACAGATGGCGCAGGTAAAGCCATATATCATACCAATGTGATGATGTGTGTGGCCGACAGGTACGTGGTTGTTTGCCTTGAGTCGCTGCCCAATCATGCGGAGTTTCAGATGATGCAGGAAACGATCGGTAAAACCGGCAGGGAAATGGTGACCATCAGCTTTGAACAAATGAACCATTTTGCCGGCAACATGTTGCAGGTGCAAAATAAACAGGGTGAAAAACTGCTTGTTATGTCAACCCAGGCATATCATTCTTTACAACCCGATCAGGTAAAAAAACTGGAAGGTTATAACCGTATACTGCATGCACCGCTTACAACCATTGAAACCAATGGCGGCGGCAGCGCGAGGTGTATGATGGCGGAGGTATTCTTAAAACCAATTTGATAATTCGATAATGTGATAATTTGATAATCCCGCAGAGCGGGACAAGTTGTGATAATGAAATACAGCCTGCATCGATTGCTTACGCGTGAGCGTCGTTTATTAAGAATGCTGCGCGTTGAGCATTATCACATTATCGAATTATCACATTATCACATTAGTTCTAATCCTTCATCAAAACTCATTGGCTCAAAACCCAACTCCTTTCTCGCTTTCTCAATAATGAACCCTGTCTTCAACGGTCTGCGGCCGGGTTGTTTAAATGTTGATGCATCTACCTTTACAATTTTACCGGCATCGAGGTTGAACTTAGCGGCGGTTTTAAGCGCTATGTCGTAGGGCGTAAGCCAATCCTTTCCGGAGATATGATAGATACCAGTGGCTTTCTTTTCAATGATCAGCAGTATGCCTTTTGCCAGGTCCCCTACGTAAGTCGGTGTGCGCAGCTGATCACTCACTACCTTAATGGTCTTGCCCTGTTCGAGGTTTTCCCTTACCCAGCTAACGATATTACTACGGGTACCCTGTAATAAATTTCCATATACCAGGCAGGTGCGAACGATAGCAAAAGGTATGGTGCTTGTTTGCACCATGCTCTCCGCCTGCAGTTTGGTAAACCCATATAAACTGATTGGTTTTGTATCATCCTCTTCCCCATAATTTCCCTGCTCGCCATCGAACACAAAATCGGTTGAAACATAAATGAAGTGACTGCTAAAGGTTTCAGCATCTGTAAGTACCTGTGAGGTGCCCTGTACATTAACGCGTTCACAATGCTGCGGGCGCAATTCGCAATCATCAACCTGCGTCATGGCAGCAGCGTGTACCACTATATCGGGTTTTTCATTACTCATAACCGCGAACGTTTCCAACGCATTGGTAATATCCATTTCGCGATAAGTGTACCTGGCCGATGGCTGAAACGGCAATCGTGATCCGCCGCGGCTCGTGGCCACTACTTCATAATTCCTGTCGAGTAACAATTTGATCATATGCTGGCCTAACAATCCATTCGCACCCGTAATAAGTACTTTCATTGGAAGATTATTTATTGTTTTTCATTTGCCTGATGTACACATGAACGAAGCACGCAGCTGGGAACTTTCCCTGATAAAATTTTCATACACCCTTCGGCACCATTATGAAATTTTACACAGGCATGTTTCATATCCCTTTATATTATTTCGTTTGGTTTCATGCTTAAAATATCTGCTTATCAGTTGTTTGCTTAAAAACTTAACGGCTTTTGTTTCTATCACATTTACTATCTTAACGCCCTGTTTGAAGCGTAAACGTACAACTGTTCAGCTAAACCCTTTTCCTAAATAAAAAAGCAATAATGGTTAAAAAAAATAGTGTTTCGCAAAAAAAACATCATTTTATAAAACAATTTTAGTGTTTTTCAGAGCCAGCGTGTACTTAATACGTGTATCAAAACAAAACCTTATTTTTGGGCCGCCTTTCAAAAGACAGCCTTTAACGATTTCCTTTGCAGATTCGAAGATTTTTAAATAAAACAGATTTTATTCATGGCAAAAAAGGTGACTAAGATCGGTGTTCTTACCTCGGGTGGTGATTCACCAGGTATGAATGCCGCCATTCGGGCCGTTGTGAGAACCGGGAATTATTATGGATTGGATGTATTTGGTATTATGCGTGGATATAGCGGTATTATTGAAAATGATATAGTACCCATGCATTCGCGCAGTGTGGCCAACATTATTCAACGGGGTGGAACGATCCTGAAAACAGCCCGCTGCAAGGAATTCTTTCAGCCCGAAGGACGTAAGAAAGCTTATGAGAACCTCAAAAAACTGGGCATCGATGGTCTGGTGATCATTGGTGGCGACGGTTCCTTCAGAGGCGCCGACATCTTCAGCCGCGAATTCGACATCCCCTGTATAGGCTTACCCGGCACCATCGATAAAGACATTGCCGGTACCGACTTTACCATTGGTTTCGACACCGCCGTTAACACGGCGGTAGAAGCGATAGATAAAATCCGCGATACAGCCGATGCACACGACCGTTTGTTCATTATTGAAGTAATGGGTCGTGATGCCGGTTATATTGCCCTGCACAGTGGTATTGCCACCGGTGCGGAACATATTTTGATACCGGAACGTAAAACTGATATTGAAGAGCTGGTTGCGTCGTTACAGGAAAAAGAACGCCGCAAAAAACTCGTGAACATGGTGGTGGTTGCCGAAGGCGATGAGTTCGGCGGCGCCAATGAGGTAGCCAAGGTAGTAAAAGAACGCCTGCCGTTCACCGACACCCGGGTTTGTATCCTCGGGCATATTCAGCGCGGTGGCTCACCTACCTGTTTAGACAGGCTGATAGCCAGCCGCATGGGTTATGCCGCCGTAGAATCGTTACTCGAAGGCCGGCATAATGTAATGGTGGGTATCTTAAACAACCGCATGCATTACACCCTGCTTGAAAGAGCGGTAAAATCGAAACAAAAGATCAGTGACGAATGGATCAAGATCGTAAAGATCCTGGCCAGCTGATTTATACTGACCAATACCAGAAACCTGTATCGGATAAACCTGAAAATTTAGAATCAAGAAATTAATACAATGGCAAGAGATTTAACCAAGTACCTGCATAATGAAATGGATAAGGAAGCAGGCATTCAGCATACTATACATAGAACTAAGATCGTAGCTACGGTGGGCCCTGCCTGCGACACTTACGAAAAACTGTTGGAACTGGTAAAAGCAGGGGTTAACATTTTCCGCCTCAATTTCTCTCACGGCACCCATGAGAACAAAGCCCAGATCATAGAGCACATCCGTGCCATCAATTTAAAAGAACCTTACAACATTTCGATACTGGCCGACCTGCAGGGCCCCAAATTACGCGTTGGTGAAATAGAGAACGGCGCCCTGCTCATTGAGCCCGGCGACATCCTCACTTTTACTTCGAAAGAAAAAGTAGTAGGTACCAAAGAAAAGATCTATGTCTCCTACCCCAACCTGCACGAAGATGTGGAAGTAGGCAACAAGATCATGATCGACGATGGTAAACTCGAAGTGGTTGTTACCGAAATTACCAAAGCAGGCGATGTAAAAGTAAAAGTTACCTATGGCGGTCTGCTGTTACCTAAAAAAGGCGTTAACCTGCCCGATACAAAGATCTCCCTTCCGGCTTTAACCGAAAAGGATTTGGTCGACCTGGATTTTATCATTGGTCAGAAAGTTGACTGGGTAGCCCTTTCATTCGTTCGCAAAGCCGATGATATCATCGACCTGAAAAGAAGATTACTCGAAGCGAAAAGCAAATCGAAAGTTATTGCCAAAATAGAAATGCCTTCAGCCCTGGTCGACCTGCGCAATATCATCCTTGAATCTGATGGCGTAATGGTGGCCCGTGGCGACCTCGGTGTTGAGCTGCCGGTTGAAAAAGTACCGATGGCACAACGCGACATCATTCGTAAATGTATCCACCGCGCCAAACCGGTTATCGTGGCCACCCAGATGATGGAAAGTATGATCGACCGTGTAAAACCCAACCGCAGTGAGATCACCGACGTGGCCAATGCCGTTCTGGAAGGCGCCGATGCGGTGATGCTGAGTGGGGAAACCGCTACCGGCAAACACCCGGCCCTGGTGGTTGAAACCATGCGCAAGATCATTCTCGAAGTAGAGCGTACCGAATACCGTTATAACCGCGAAGAGGACCTGAAGCCGTTGCCGCACTCACCTTCTTTCCTGAGCGACGCCATTTGCTACAATGGTTGTAAACTGGCCAAGGATACCAAGGCAGATGCGCTGATCGGGATGACGCAAAGCGGTTACACCGCCTTTGTGCTCAGCAGCTACCGGCCCTACTCGCCGCTGTACATCTTCACCAAGGAAAAAACGCTGGTGAACCAGTTGAGCTTAAGCTGGGGTGTGCGCGCCTTCTTCTATGACGAGGAAGAAAGCCTCGACGATATCATGTTCGACCAGATAAAGATCCTGAAAGAAAGAGGTTTCCTTAAAACCGGCGATGTGGTGGTGAACACCGGCAGTACGCCCATACACCTGCACATACCTACCAACGTGGTGAAGATCACGAAAGTAGACTAGAATGGTTTGTGGTTTATGGTTTGTTGTTTGTGGTTCTTTTATTCCAGACTAATAAGTAATGGCAGGCCTCGCTCTCGAAACCGCCCGCTCAATTCGGGACTTCAAACGAAACATAATATTTTTATAAGTGAAACGGCGCGTTAAAGAACGCGCCGTTTTTTTTCTTTATAAAAGCCTTCCGTAAAATAAAATGGCGCCCGTACAAAGGCGCCATTCAGAAAATATTTCAACCCATTACTACTGGTATTGAATGTAGATCGGTTGTGGTTTTAACTTCAGCACTTCGGCCGGTTGCAGCACATGGCTGTTGGCCTCACGCAGATCGTTCTTGTAGAATATTTTGAAACCGGTGAACTGTACAGGCTCCTTGTAAACGAACTGTTTGTAGGTATTGAACTTACGCGCCTGGTGCCCCCAGCCATCCATATCCATAACTATCTGAACTTCAGGCTGTAATTTGATCTGTTGATAATTGGTGACCATTGCTTTGGTAAAACGGTGTATTACCAGAATTTTGGGTGGCAGGTCATATGTTTTTACCAGTTTTGCAAGGTAGTTTGAAGTCCAGTTGATATCTGCAGCATCAAAGGTGCCGATGACAGAACCGGGTTTTTTGCCGGTTTTCATCGAAAACTCGGGGTCGATGCCAAAATGCACGTTGGGCAGCTTCAACCATTTTTCAAGCCTTGGCACCTCTTCCTGCAGGGTACTTAAAGCAACCTGAATATCAAGGAATACCAACGCGTTCATTTTAGCGGCCATATTAATAGCTCTTTCAATATGTGCAGCAGGCATCCGCAAACGGTATTTGCCATCTTCGCCCGGACTGCCCTGAGCAGTAAGCGCTATATAATGAATGGCAGGAACAACTTCCACAGCCGTATCGGCCGCATGCCATTTCTTTACTTCATTTTTTAATTTTTCAATCACCACATCCTCCGGGTATTCACCCAGTACGCCCATTCTCTTTGAATAGAAATTACCGTAATACGATACCACCCGTTTGAAAGGGAGAATAGCGCCCGGCAAAGGATAAGCGCCTTTTACCGGCCATTTACCGCTTGAATCGCCATTGGCATTCCTTTGAAGCATGGCATTGAATAAGGCCGTATCAAGCGGTGGCAATGAAGGTTTTACAACCTCCGTGTCACTTTTTAATGCAGTCTTTCCATTGGCTTCGGCCAGAACCGCTTCCCCCTTCGCATTACCGGGTTTGCACATGCTGAAAGATAAGGAGGAAACGGAGAGAACAAATAGTGCGCCTGTCCATATAAGGGCAGATTTCTTCATGGTAATTGATTTTTTAACGGAAGGCCACCAGGCCTTATTTTGATGATTCATAAGTTGCTCTACGGAAGGGGAATAAAGATCGGGTAATTTGCTAACAACGCATTATATGTGAATATATTTTAGCAGCCGATTGATTTAGCAGGGTTTTGACATTTATATTTTAACGCCCCCTTGCCATCCGTTCTTAATAAACCAGTGTACCTTTATAAAACCTTTATATGTTAGCGGGTACTACCCGGGCAGCATCAGGTTGAAAGGGTTTACCCATTAGCATTTTTACAAATCTTTAAATGTTATGCCATGGGTACGCTTCAACAAATTCACCGGTGGAGCCTTGCGCATCACCCCCGCTGGCTGGTTGTTCTGCGGGTAGCTTTAGGCATCTGTCTCTTCTTCAAAGGCATATTTTTCCTGGCAAACACATCAACGTTGGAAGAACTGGTAAGGGGCAGCCTGGTAGCCAACCGGGCCGACTGGATGGTTATTTTTATAACCTGGTCGCACCTGCTGGGCGGCTTTTTGATAATCATCGGTCTGCTTACGCGGTGGGCGGTATTGTTACAGATACCCATTCTGATGGGCGCCATCGTATTTATCAATACGCAACGCGACGCATTTGGCGCCTTCGAACTGCCATTTGCGTTCATCATCCTGTTGTTACTGATCTTGTTCCTGATAGAAGGAGGCGGACCTTTGTCGCTCGATAATTTTTTCAGTAAACACGAGGCTTGAAAACTGAAGTAAGAGGTAGGATGCAGGAAGCAGGAAGAACCCGAATTGTCGGACCGCGCTCTTATTTCTTACCTCCTGCTTCTTACTTCATATTCTTTGGAAGCGATTGCTTTACTCCCCTTCATAAATTACTCCTGAAGTAGGCGTCTCATGCAGCTCGATCCGGTGCATGGCGGGCAGGGCTGGTTTTAACTGGTCCCAGATCCATACGGCTATCAATTCGCAGGTGGGGTTTTCCAGTCCGGGCAGGTCGTTCATCAGTTTGTGGTCGAGCTGATTAACTACCGGTTTGATGATCTTTTTGAGTTCAGCGAAATCGATGATCCAGCCGAATTTGGGATCGGGTTTACCCTTCAGCCATACCCGCAAACGATAGGTATGTCCATGAATGTTTTTACACTTATGTCCTTCCGGCACGTTGGGTAAAAAATGGGCTGAATCGAATGTAAATTCTTTGTAGAGCAGCATAACGTAATTGAAGGCGCAAAGGTAATAAAACATTGGGAGATGGGGCTGACAGGGATCAGGGGATATTCTGTTTGTGGTTTGTTGTTTGTTGTTTGTGGTTTGTTGTTCTTTTGTTCGAGACTCTTCATTATTTGCCTACCTCGCCTGGGTTGGTTTGTGGTTTATGGTTTGTTGTTTGTGGTTCTTTTATTCCAGGCTCGTAACTTATTCCAGGCCTTTCTTTTGGCTTGCAACTGTATTCTGTATTCGCTTTAGCCTTTAGCCTGTATTTGCGTGCAGCTGTATTCTGTATTCCCTCGTTGCCTTTCTGCCTTGTTGCCTCGTTGCCTTGCTTTCTGCCTTTAACAAAAAACCCCGGCAAACCAAATTGCCAGGGCTGTTTATGGGTCTTTCGTAGCTGCTATTTATGAAGCGTGATGGTTCCCAGATCGGTTTCCTTTCCAACTGTTACCGATACATTGCTGATGGTCGTATCCTGGTAACCATTGCCGGCGTTTACAAATACCGAATAAGTTCCTGAATCGAGACCGCGCACTTTGAAGCGGCCATCGCGCCAGGGGAAGGCATACGCAGTATCTGTTCCATTGTAGATTGAAATGATGGGATACGCATCGGCTGGTTTAACGATACCTTTTACCGCACCTGATTCTTTTATAACAAACGCACGAATGAACGGCGCCAGGTAGAACTCATTGTTACGCAAACGGATCACCGAACGGCCACAATCGAAATCGAGCCACAGGCGATAACGGCCGCTTTGGAAATTGTCCCACTCATGACCATACAACTTAATGGTAATAGAGCTTTGGTTATTTAACAGGTTGAGCGGATAAGAAACGCTATCCTTTACGATGGCGTTATTGGTACCAAGCGTGATGACAATTTTTCGTATAGTGCCATCTGTTACCAAACCGCTTCCCAGTAAGGTATCTACCCCATTACGCAATGAAAGCAGATCGTATACACCGGGCGCAATGCTTAACGAATCCCAGATAAAACATTTTTTGGTGCTGTCCCAATCGCGGCGGCGACGGGTTTTATCACAGGTGTCGACCAATACCTTTACCGATTTAATATCCACCAATACCTGGTCGAACAGATCGGTTGGCCCATCGGTAAGGTAAAGGCTCAGGTCCTGCTTACCGGCAGGCACATTTGTGTTGTCTGACTTTTCTTTGGAACAGGCAAAAAAAATGATTGCGCCCACGGCAACAATCATTACATACTTAAACAGGTTTCCCATTGATTTCATGATTTGCTTGTTTTGTTTTTAATCAAAAACATTTCAACAGAGCTTTAACAAACTCTATGCCTGTGAGCTAAAAAAATACAACTATAAATGTTTGCACGTACCCAACCCAATACACTGGTATACGTACACGTATTTCATTTCAAAAATTTATATCAACACCATTAAACCTTTTTAAAAAGCCGCTGTCTAACCTCGCTTGCGATGTTTCGTTTCATTACAACATCTTAGTCCATCGTATAAATAGACTTCAATCACTTCGCTATGCCCTTCGTAGATGTAACCTCTTTACAATTGAAATAATTCTGTTGATGGAGTATAATACCTGCAGGTGTGAGTTCCCGGTTCAGCGTTTTGCGTTAAGCGTTCAGCATTAATCGTTCAGCTGTATTCTGTATTTGCTTTCGGCTTTAGGCTTTTGCTTTCCGCTTTCGGCTGTATTCTGTATTTGCGTGCAGCGTGAAGCGTGCAGCGTGCAGCTGTATCCTGTATTCGCTTTAGGCTTTCAGCTTTAGGCTTTAGCCTGTATTTGGGGCATAAAAAAAGCTCCCTGGCGGGGAGCATCTATGTACAGGCAATCGTTATAATTTAATCGTTAACCAAAGTTTCTTTTTTCTGTTGAAATTAACAAACGTTAGCAGGCTAATGGCTGCCAACCAGGGCCTGCAGAACACATATTAAATAATATCACATATTTAACATCTAAATAACTTTCTATTAATTTTACCCGCTATTTTCTCCTTACTTCTGATTTATTTCATCACATTTTCACTTTAAAGCGCGGTCAACGTTAAAAAATACATTTCTGGCAATGATTACCAAAAACAGAAAAGGCTAAAAAAAAATTTAATTTTTTTTTAAAACACCCGCTTTCAGGAGCTGTTTTCAGGTAAAACTTCGCGCTCCTACCCGAAAAGGCACAAAAAAGGGTATTGTGAAAACAACACCCTGATATACTATTGGTTTTTCTTTTTTCAATTCACTCCTGTTATGCCCGTTTTCGTTTTGCACTTGTACACGCCAGATCAATGGCTTTTGAAATTTCGGGCTGACTAAGCCTTCCATCATACACCTGGTCATTGATATACAAGGTAGGCACGGTACGGATGCCTTTGTCCAGCGCTTCCAGCAGATCGGTGCGAACCGTCCACCCGTATTTGCTCTCCATAAGGTCGGGTAAGAAATTCTTGCTGGTCACTCCAGCCTCCCGGGCGTATTCCCGTAAGCTGATGGTGCCCAGCCGGCGATTATGCGCATACAACAGGTTGTGCATCTCCCAGAATTTGCCTTCCTGGGCGGCGGCAATGGCCGCTTCTGCCGCCTTATGCGCATGCTGATGGATCTGGGTTAAAGGAAAATGCCGGTAATTAAGCTTTACCTTTTTGCCGTGCGACTCCATCAACTTTACGATCACCCGGTGCACTTTGGCACATTCCTCACTCTCGTAATCGCCATAAAAGACCATGCTCACCGGCGCATCGGGGTCGCCGGCCCATAGTCCCTTGGTTGAAATGATCTCTTTGTTCTTATCATTCTTAATTGGCATATCTACTCCTCTTTCATTTGTTTTTACTGTTATGACTTAATTTAAAAAAAAAGGCCACTCTACCCGTAGCAGAGTGGCCCTGGTTCAAATTCATACATCGTCAGAATCTATTACCTATCAAACAAAACCTCTCAGGTCTTCCCCAAAATCATACTGTACCCCGTATCAGACCTGATAAGCTTTTCACATATTCTCTCTCACTCACATCTTTAATAACATCCGGTCTATTATTTAGTTTGTAGCCTGTCTCACTTTCCTGTCTTTTAACGATTCGTTATATCAGCTCATTTTACCTGACCTTCTCGGGGGTTTCGTTCCTGAACACCACTACGCCGTCAAATACGTCAACCATCACCGGTTTCGATTTATCGATGTCTGCTGCGAGGATCTTTTTACTCAGCGGGTTTACGATCTCTTTCTGGATCAGCCGTTTCAACGGCCGGGCGCCAAACTGCATATCGAATCCCTGCTCGGCCAGGTATTCCAGGGCATAATTGCTGAACCGCAGATCGATCCCATTTTCCGCCACCTGTTTTTTCAGGCCGTTCAACTGGATCTGTACAATACCTACGATCTCTTTCTTCAGCAATGGCTGGAACATGATCACTTCATCGACCCGGTTCAGGAACTCGGGCCTGATGGTTTGCCGCAGCAGGTTCATTACTTCCACTTTAGCCCGTTCCGTAGCCTTTTCCACATCCTGCTCCTTTACATCTTCAAACGCTTCCTGTATCAAATGACTACCAATATTGCTGGTCATAATAATGATGGTGTTCTTGAAATTCACCATCCTGCCCTTGGCATCGGTGAGCCGGCCATCGTCGAGCACCTGCAACAACACGTTCCAAACATCGGGGTGCGCTTTTTCAATTTCATCGAGCAACACCACACTATACGGTTTACGGCGAACCGCTTCGGTCAATTGCCCGCCTTCTTCATAGCCCACATAACCCGGAGGCGCGCCTACCAGGCGGCTAACCGTATGTTTTTCCTGGTATTCGCTCATGTCAATGCGGGTCATCATGCTCTCATCATCGAACAGGTAATCGGCCAGGGCTTTTGCCAGCTCTGTTTTACCCACGCCGGTAGTTCCCAGAAATATAAATGAACCGATCGGCTTTTTGGGATCATGCAGTCCCGCCCTGCTTCTGCGAATCGCATCGGCCACCGCTGTTATCGCCTCATCCTGTCCCACCACGCGCTCATGCAGCTTTTCTTCGAGGTGCAACAATTTTTCTTTATCGCTCTGCAACATGCGGCTTACCGGTATACCGGTCGACTTTGCTATTGTCTCTGCAATATCTTCTGCATCCACTTCTTCCTTCATCAACCGTTTGTTCTCACTTATGGCATTCAACTGCGCTGAATACTCATTGATCACCCGTTCCTGTTCTTTTATCTTACCATACCTGATCTCAGCCACGGTACCATAATCGCCATTCCGTTCGGCTTTTTCTGCCTGCAATTTCAACTGCTCTACCTCGGCCTTTGCATTCTGCACTTTATCAACCAGTTCTTTTTCTTCCTGCCATTTCGCTTTCAACGTATCGCGTTCCACACTCAGGTTAGCGATCTCCGTATTCAGCGCCTTCAGCTTATCCTCGTCGTTCTCACGTTTAATAGCTTCGCGTTCGATCTCCAGCTGGCGGATCTGCCGTACCAGTTGATCCAGTTCTTCGGGCATGGAGTTCATCTCCAGCCGCAACTTCGCCGCTGCTTCGTCAATCAGGTCAATCGCTTTATCGGGCAGGAACCGGTCGGTAATATACCGGCTCGAGAGTTCCACCGCCGAAATAATGGCTTCGTCTTTTATGCGCACATGGTGATGCGTTTCATAACGGTCTTTCAACCCGCGCAGAATGGAGATCGCATCCTCCACCGATGGTTCATCTATCATTACTTTCTGGAACCGGCGTTCAAGGGCTTTGTCTTTTTCAAAGAATTTCTGGTATTCATTCAGCGTAGTGGCGCCAATGGCACGCAGCTCACCCCGCGCCAGTGCCGGCTTCAGGATGTTTGCCGCATCCATGGCCCCTTCACCGCCACCGGCCCCTACCAGGGTATGAATTTCATCGATGAACAAAATGATCTCGCCATTGCTGTCGGTCACTTCCTTTACCACCCCTTTCAGCCTTTCTTCAAACTCACCTTTATATTTGGCGCCGGCGATCAGCTGGCCCATATCGAGTGCATAGATCACTTTTGTTTTCAGGTTTTCGGGTACATCGCCGTTTACAATACGATGGGCAATGCCTTCGGCAATGGCGGTTTTACCCACACCCGGTTCACCCACGAGAATGGGGTTATTTTTTGTACGGCGCGAAAGAATATGCAGTGTTCTGCGTATTTCTTCATCACGGCCGATAACCGGGTCGAGCTTGCCGGCACGCGCCAGGTCGTTCAGGTTGCGGGCATATTTATTAAGTGCATTGAACTGCGTTTCCTGGGTTTGCGATTGTACGGTTCCCCCTTTACGTAATTCCTTAATAGCGGCCACCAGGCCTTTCTCGCTTAATCCCGCTTCTTTCAGCAACCGGGCTGTAGAATCGCTGCCCTGTACAATGGCCAGCAACAAATGTTCGGGCGTAATGAACTCATCGCCGAACTCTTTCAGCGTAGCGCCGGCCCGCAGGATCACGTTGTTCGTTTCGCGGCTAACCATCTGCGCCGCATCGCCGCTTGTTTTAGGGAGTTTACTGATCGACTCCTGTAGTTTATTTTCCAGGAGATTCACGGTAACATTGTTCTTTTTTAAAAGATATTCAACCGGAGAATCTTCCTGTTCAAGCAATGCTTTCAACACATGTTCCGTTTCGATATTCGGACTTTGTGAATTGAATGCTAATTGTTGGGCCTGTTGAAAAGCCTCTGCCGCCTTTATGGTAAAATTTCCTAAGTTCATATGCTTAATGTGATAATTTGATAATGTGATAATTCGATAATTAATACCTCGATCAGGGCTTCAAAACTTTTCGCTTACAGCTTTTATTTTGAAAAGCCGGGTCAGGTCTTAATTTTAGAGCGCTTTATTGATTTCCGGCCGGGCCAACCGTTTTCTAATGTTCAACGTAAAAAAGAACATTCCGGTTTAAACCGGTGCCATCATTATTCAATTAAGCTGTACATTACCTGCAAATCATAATCCAGGCCAAAATTTATGCATTTATGTCATTAAAAACGAACCCTACCTGCCTCAGTTGCAGTCTATTATCCGTGTTCCTGTTATTCTTTCAGTTTTCCTTTGCCCAACCCGACTTCAGCCAGGCCGATGCCCTGCTGCAAAAGAACCAGAAATTACTTGGCAACGGTGTAGTTGCCTTAATATATAAGGACGGAAAGGTGATCCACAGCAAAGAACTGGGTGAGTTCAATGCCAAAACAGCGGCGCCCATTGCCAGTTGCAGCAAATGGCTAACGGCCGCCCTCGTAATGATCTTTGTTGATGAAGGAAAAATCAAACTCGACGACCCGGTTAGTAAATACATTCCCATTTTCGATAAGTACATGAAGAGTTATGTAACCATTCGCCAGTGCCTGGCGCATACTACCGGTATTGAAAATGATAAAGGCAACCTGCTCAAAATGATGCAGCGCGGCAAATACATGAACCTTGAAGAAGTAGTGAACGCGATTGCCGCCAAAGAGATCTCGAACAACGCAGGCACTGAGTTTCATTATGGCGCTATCGGCCCTAACATTGCCGGCCGCGTGCTGGAAGTGGTGAGTAAAAAACCGTTCGACCGGCTTATTCAGGAGAAATTGTTACGGCCATTGAAAATGAAGCAAACCAGTTTTGTGAACGAGAACGGGTATGCTCCCAATCCAGCCGGCGGCGCCCGCAGCTCGGCAAATGATTATATCAACTTCCTTTCCATGATCCTGAACAAAGGCGTGTTTGAAGGCAAACAGATCCTCAGTGCCAAAGCCATAGAGGAAATGCAAAAACCGCAGTTCACCAGCCTGCCGGTAAAGTTCACCCCCAAAATTGCAGAAGGCTGGCATTACGGGTTGGGCGAATGGATCCAGGAAGAAGATGCCAATGGCAACAGTATGGTGGTGAGTAGTCCGGGTTTGTTTGGCACCTGGCCATACGTTGATAAATGCCGCAATTACGCCGCCATCGTTTTAACGAAGTCGTTACTCGGTGAACAAAAGAAAGAGCTGATGATGCAGTTCAAGGCTGCGGTGGATGAAGCAGTAGGTCAATGTGCTAATTAGTAAATGTGAAAATTTGATAATTCGATAATGTGATAATGCATCATGCTCAGCAGTTCTTATTTTCCGTATCATCAGGCGTTGGCAGCCAGCATTCCCGTTGCCAACGCGAAGCATCCACTTAGCTGTATTTCATTATCGAATTATCTCATTAACAAAAAAGGGCATCCCGGTTACCCGGAACACCCATGTTCATCATCAGTCCTTATTCGTTTAAATGTTATCAAAAAAGGTCTATGGTTTCAGCAGCATAGTACCCGATAATTTTTCTTTTCCATAGCGCAGCGTATAATGATACACGCCGGCCGGCAGCGAAGCGCCGTCGAATGAAACCGTGTAGTTGCCGGCCTCCAGCTGTTTATTCACCAACGTGCTTACTTCTGCCCCCATATTGTTGAACACTTTCAGCACGGCCATACTGCCCACTGGCAACCGGAAAGCGATACTCGTGTGGCCGCTGAAGGGGTTGGGATAGTTCTGAAGCGCAGCATTGCTGCCCCTGTTATTAATAACGGTCAATTGCTTTGAGTAAATAAAGCCGCCGTCTGCATCTATCATCTTCAACCGGTAATACATGTACCCGGTAAGCGGTGTGTTATCGGTATAGTTATATTGAGTGGCAGCCGATATATTATTTGATTTACCTGCTATGAACGCCATTTTATTCCAGTTGCTGCCATCGGCAGAACGCTCGGGCTCAAAACCGGCAAAACTTTCCTCCCCGGTAGTTGCCCATTGTAACATCACCCCATTGGCATTCGACCGCGCCGTGAAAGATAACAGGTGTACCGGCAATGGTACCGATGCGGCAGATAGACCGGCATTGGAAATAGCAGTAGATATGGAAGAACCCGACGACAATGTAAAAGCTGCCGCATTCGCAATACTGGCGGCTACGCTACCGGTGGCGCCGGCGCTTACATCGGCCGTAATAAAATAATAAGTACCGTTTATATCTATGTTCGAAGAAAACCCATTGAAGGTTACCGATGAGGCAAAAGGTTTAGAGCTCAACTGCACATCAACGGCACTGCTGAAGGTGGCATCGGCCGACCGCCATAATTTAACGGCTGTTATGCCGGAAGGCGTTCCGCCCAACTGCACCGTAGCCGCGGTAATGGCGCTTTCAGCGCCGGGGTCGAGCAAGAACCGGCCAATTGCATTATTATTTGTGCCCGGTACCGGCGCAGGAGCATTATAACCGCTGCCATTGGAAAAAGCAACCTGGTTGGTAACAGTGGGGGCAGCGCCTGAGCCCATATCTGTATACCACCCACTAATTGCGGGAGTAGCAGAAGCACTCGTATTACCATAATACGCCCAGTCAATATCTGAGGTATTCCAGATCATCCAGATATCCATGCTCATATTCCACCAATCATTACGGTATTCAATACGATAAGATCCTTTGGTATAATATGGTCTGCTATTCGAAATTCCTGCATAAGTATAGGTACCATTAACGGCAGCGATGCCTGCGCCGCTCACCGCAATGGTGTTCTGGCCATGGGCCAGGCCGGCGGTCAGCAGGCTCAAAAGAATACATATACATACATTAACAGTGTAACGGTTTTTCATACAGCCAGGTTTGGATTGATTAAAGCGCTGCGAAAAATAAATACAATTAAAAAACCAACTGGAATAACTGACATTACAATTATATCAAATACGCAAAACCACCTAAGACTGGTAGTAAGTTTTTTTAAAAGGCATAAAGGCATAGAGGCATAAAGGCAACGAGGCAACGAGGGAATACAGAATACAGCCGCAAGCTACACGCTGCAAGCGAATACAGCCTAAAGCTGAAAGCCGAAAGCCTAAAGAGAAGCCAGCAAATAGTTATGAGCCTCGAACAGAAGAACCATAAACTATAAACCAAAAACCATAAACATTTCCCGCGAGCTCCGAATGAAAGAACCACAAACGACAAACAACAAACCACAAACTAAGAACTAGCGAGGTTTGCAATTACTTTCGAGTCCCGAACTAAATAACCAAAAACCATAAACTATAAACAACAACCGTCCCGGCCCGGTTCTTGCTAATATTCCATTACCAAACTTCTTTACTTATGAAAACGCTCTCCATCCTGTGCATTTTATGCATACTGCTGCTACCCTCCTGCACTACACTTAGCCCGGAACATATTAAGGATCACCAATGGTTGTATGGCGAAGGCTACCGCATTGGCGATCAACTGCAGTTCGATAACAAAAACTTTAGTTTCAACGGCGATACCATCCTGAAACGCAATGTGCCCGTTGCGGTCGTAGTAATGACTTCCGGCGATCTGATAGGAAGTAATAACATCATTACTATTCAATCACTTGCTACGGGGGAAGAAGGGATGTATCATGAGAAATGAATACAGCTGCAAGCTATAAGCTGCAAATACAGCCTAAAGCTGAAAGCCGAAAGTGAGGCCCGCACTTAGTTACGAGCCTGGAATAAAAGAACCACAAACAACAAACCATAAACCACAAACCAATAATAGCGACGTCAGCCATTAGTTTTGACTATAAACTATTATTAACAATCCGCCTGTTGCAAAAGCAAACAGTTATTCTTATATTTAAGATAACAGCTATATTTCGTAACCTGACCGTACTCTTATGAAATTGATATCTTATATGGTACCAGTGGTGATGCTATTATTGTCGTTCCTGTATAACAACAATCCCTTTATAGTTAAAGAGGAAGCGCAACAGGCGTTTCAACTGATCAATACGATCAGAAGCAACCCCGAAAAATATTATAAGGAACTACAGCTCAGTTCGAAACTGCGCATCACCAAAACACCCCTGCGCTGGAACGATACCCTCGCCCGCGTAGCCGAAGCCAAAGCGCTCGACATGGCCAAACGCAATTACTTCAACCACGTTAACCCCGATGGCTATGGCATCAACTTCTTCATAAACCAAAGCGGTTATAAGCTCAACAGCGACTGGCTGAAAGATAAAAAGGAGAATTTCTTTGAATCCATCGCCTCCGGTCACGATTCGGGCATAGCTGCCGTAAAATCGCTGATCATCGATGAAGGCGACGACACCAAAGGCCACCGCAATCATTTACTCGGTGTTACCGACTGGGACGCGTCGCTGTACGATATCGGTATCGGTTTTGTCAAAAGCGATGGCAGCGATTATCAATCTTATATCTGTATCATAATAGCCAAACACAACTGGTAGCAATAAAAAAAGCCTGAAAAAAGAACATGCTCTTTCCAGACTTTTCCCATTCAGGATAGTGTACTTCCTCTACCCCCTGAAATATAAATAGGCGGTCAGAATAAGCGCAATTACCAGCAGCGACATTACCACATCTCCCTTTGTCCAACTGGCCCTGGTGGCCTTTTTATCGTCCTCTGTTCTTGTAGCCATTGTCAACCCGCTGATCCGGGCATAATCGGGTTGCTTACCGGCATAACTCACGGCAATCATTACGATTATACATACAATAGTTATCAACAGACTGTAATACTGAAAGAATATATTGTTTACAACCCACAGAAACGAGCCTTCGGTATAGGAGAATCCGCTGAATAATTTTACGGGGGTGTCTACGGCAAGCCTGAACAGGCCCATGGCAAAACCGGTTATAAGGGTGGCGAGGCAACCGGCGGAATTCAGCCGTTTCATGAAGATGCCGAAAAAGAACACCACAAATATGGGCGGCGCCAGGTAGGCCTGTATGCCCTGCAGGTAATCGTATAATCCTTTACCGCCCCTGATCACCGGGATCCACAGTAAACCGATGACCACCATAATAGCGGTTGCCACCCGGCCGATCCAGACCAGTTGGTTCTGGGTGGCATTCGGCCTGAAACGCGAATAAAAATCCATGGTAAATAAAGTGGAAGACGCATTGAATACGCCTGCCAGGGAACTCATCAGGGCGGCGAGCAAACCTGCCACTACAATGCCCCGCACGCCTACAGGCAATACGTTCACCACCAACAACGGAAACGCCTGTTGGGCGTTATCGCGGATCACGTTTCCCTGCGCATCGATCAGCGCATGTTGCAGGGCGGCGTTCCCGCCTGTTTTTGCCAGTGCAAAACAAATGATACCGGGAACGATAAAAATGAAAACCGGCAACAGCTTCAGCAGCGCCGCAAAAATAGTTCCCCGTCTTGCCTGCCGTTCATTAAGAGCGCCCAGCGTGCGCTGCACAATGTACTGGTCGGTACACCAGTACCACAACCCGATGATGGGGGCGCAAAGCAGCATGCCCAGCCAGGGATAGTTGTCGTTGAAATACCAGGCAAGACGCCCCGGTTCCCTTACCGGCGCCCAGGTACTTTCCATGTTGGCGGGCACCATCGGCTTCCACAGGTTGAACATTTCAGTTCCTGCTATTTCCTTCAGCCTGTCCCAGCCGCCCAGCGCTTCCAGGCCGAACCAGGTCACCATTAATGAACCG
>CBIHPC010000101.1:0-19234 GCA_966211305.1 uncultured Niastella sp. | reverse complement strand
CTCGTTGCCGATGATCATGCCATAGTTCGCAAGGGACTAAAACAGATCTTATTGGATGAATATCCGTTTGGCGAAATAGAAGAATGCGCCAATGCGGAAGAATTAGTGCAGAAAGCCAATGATGGCAAATGGGATGTAATCATCAGTGATATTTCAATGCCCGGGCGCAGCGGCCTGGAAGCATTACACCAGATCAGGATCTCGCACCCGCGCCTGCCGGTACTTATTTTAAGCATGCATCCTGAAGAGCAATATGCTATTCGCGCATTGAAAGCCGGTGCAAGCGGTTACTGCAGTAAAGACCTGGCGCATGAAGAACTGGTGAACGCGGTAAGAAGGGTTTTAACCGGCAGGAAGTATATCACGCCTTCACTCGCTGAAGCCCTTGCCACACAACTGGAAGATGAGAGCCAGCCAGAACCATATAAACGTCTTTCCGACAGGGAATTTGATGTATTCAGGTTACTGGCCCGGGGAAAATCGGTTTCGGAAATAGCAGATACCCTTTCATTAAGCACTACAACCATCAGTACTTACCGGGCGAGAATACTGGCTAAAATGAGCTTTAAAACAAATGCCGACCTCATCAGGTATGCGCTCGAAAAAAAGCTCATTGAGTGAAACTACCGGTTGTTAGTGTTGCAATAGAATGATAATCAAAATAAATAAAAAGTAAAACAGACGCTTATTGAAAAAAATGTTTACCTAACACCCTTACAATAAGTTCAAAGGTTGCGATCGTTGTCGATTTTATACTACAAGGCACCCTTAGGTACGATTACAAAATAATCATATAAACCACTATTTATTAGAAGTAAGCTAATATGTTAAATTTGATAGAAAGCTTCTGGCTATGCCTGGTAGTAAATTAACTGTGCTGGTAGTTGACGATTCAGTCATGTTCAGACAAAGGGTTATTTGCTTACTTAACGATCGTAACCTTAATCCTGTTTTACAAGCCTGCAATTATGAGGAAGCCGTTAACTTGCTTCTGCAAACAGAAGTACATTTAGCATTACTCGATATCAGTATGCCCGGCAAAAGTGGTATCGAGTTACTGAAACTGATCCGAAGCAGGTATCCCGGTACCAAAGTATGGATGATCAGTAATCACGCCGAGGAACATTATAAACAGCTTTGCCTGTCGACCGGCGCCGATTACTTTTTTGATAAATCTCTTGATTTTGAAGAAATCGAAAACAGGACGAGTATGATCTGTCACGAAATACAAAATCAGAATTAATCAAAAACCCTTCATTGGTTACAAGGTGAAAACTTAAACCCGTCGCCCGTATGACTAAAGAAGACCAACCAGCAATTGTAGATTCTCTTGAAGACTGTTATTTCGCCGTTATCAACGAAAACGGCGTAATTCATTTTGCCAACGAACAGTTGGTGAACTGTATTCATATTGAAAACCATTCGACATGCAAAAACCTGTTCTTTAAATATATTTCGCCATTAGGCTCGAGGCAGTTAAAAGCCGCCTTGCAGAAAGCCGGGTTCGCAGCCAATCCTTCGCGGCTTAATATGAACCTGCTGAACAGTTCAGTACACAAGGCAAACTGGCAAATTGCCAAACTGAGAACCAACGGTGAAATGCAGAACCTGTTCATCTGCATAGGACATGAAACGAGAAATGAAAAACCAGATAACTCCACGGTCACAGGCGTTCTTGTAATAGATGGCGCAGGAAATGTAATTGACGCTAATGAAAAGGCCGCCGCTTTATTAAACACCGATACCGAAAGTCTGCTGAGCAATGCACTGCCGGCAGACTTTTGCAGTCCCTTAAAAATATTTACAGATCCGGTCTCATTTGAGGACACCCCGCCCATGAAAGCCCTGCGTTCAGGTAAAGCATATGAGCAGGTGATTGAAATGCAGGCAGGAGGCCCCGAAAGCAAATGGTTACACTTTATTTATTATCCTCTCCTTGATGACACCCGGTCTGTACCCTTTTCTTTTGTTACGCTTATAAAAGAGCTGCCCTGGCAAAAGGAAGCAGCAACACAGGACAACAACCTTTTCCGGAAAGAATTTCTAAACAACACGTCAGCCATGACCTGGCTGATAGATGACCAGGAGAATCTGATCTTCGCCAACCCGGCCTTTATGCGGTTCCTTGGGTTGAAAGAAAGCGACATCAACAAAAAAGCGGTGGAGGCAATACCACCCTTCTTTACCGCCATATTTGAGAAAGAGCACCGCAAGGTGCTTGAAACCGGCGTTGCGCACAAAAAGGTGCATAAACATGCACTGGCAGACGGCACCACGCTGTATTTCCTGGTGAATATTTTTCCGGTTCCCAACAGCTCTAATAAACCATTGCTTGGTGGTGAAGCTACCGACATTACCCATGGCTATAATATCCATGAGGAAATTGCCAATGCCAATGAACGCCTCATTCGCTTAACCCAGGTAAGCACCGAAGCCGTATGGGAATGGGACCTGCAAACCGATCAGTTCTTTCGCAGCAAAGCGCTGATAGAACTTATTGGCAGCAACGAAAAAGAAACCAAAGGCTTTTCGTGGTGGCGTAACCGCATTCATCCCGATGACCGCGACCGTGTAGAGTTACATGTAAATAACCTGTTGCATAACAAACTCTCCAGCTGGCAGTGGGAATACCGGTTCAAATACGTCAACGGTTCTTACCGCACCGTGCGCGACCGTGGTATCGTCGTTTACGAGAACGACAAACCGGTAAAGATCATCGGTTCCCTGCTCGATCTTACCGAGATAAGAGAGCTGGAAAACCAGTTGATGCAGGAAAAGATCAAACACCAGAAGGAGATCGCAAAATCGATCATCGATACCCAGGAAAAAGAACGTACCCGGCTTGGACAGGAGCTGCACGACAATATCAACCAGTTGTTGCTGGTTGCCAAACTGTATATGGGACTGTTGAAACCTTCCGAAGCAGGAAATAAAGTAATAGCCAAAAAAGTGGTTGATTCGCTCGACATGGCCATTGCAGATATACAGGCCATTTCACGCGAAATGGTGCTGCCGAAACTAAAGGAAAAAACACTGGCCGATAGTATCAGGCAAATGGTGAAAGACATCAAAATGACCTGTAAGTTCAAGGTTAAATTCCTGTACGATAAACAGGAATGCGAAGGCATTTCCGAAGGAAAAAAAATAGCCCTTTACAGGATCGCCCAGGAACAATTAAAGAACATCATTCAATACAGTAAGGCCACCAATGTTCTAATTCAGCTACAATACAATGCCGATTCCGTTGAGCTCACCGTGCAGGACGACGGCACCGGCTTCGACCCGTTGAGCAAAACAAAAGGAATTGGTTTACGAAATATTTACGACAGAACGTTACTGTACAATGGCAAAGTTGAATTGAATTCCGCACCAGGCAAGGGCTGCCAGTTAAAAATAATTATTCCCAAATGTTGATGTAAGCGCGTTTTAACCCACCCCTGTTTTTTAGTTTAAGCTGCCTGATGGTGGCTTTTTCTTTTTTATACCGGTTCACTTAAAATAGTTAACTTAAGTTACCGGAAACAATGCACCTGCGGCCATTAACTCTTTGCTTATGCAGTTACAGATCATTAAAACTACTTCAGCAGACATTAAAGACTTTCGCAAGTTGTTCCTGCATGAGAACAACTTCCAGTTCGTATTCGATAAATGTCATTATTACGGCTGGGCCGATGCCTATATCTTCGTGGCCAGCGGCACAACTATCGGTTATGGGGCGGTGTGGGGAACCGATAAAAGAGAAGACCGCGATACCATCTTTGAATATTACGTACTGCCGCCATACAGGAAACACAACAGTTCCATCTTTCATCAGTTCATTAGCGCTTCGGGGCCAAAGCTTATCGAATGCCAGAGTAACGACAAACTCCTGACCGGCATGTTGTATGAATTTGGAAAGAATATTTATGCCGAAGCCATTTTATTCGAAGAACATGTTAAAACCAGTTTGCATATACCCGGTGTGCAATTTGGTAAAAAGCCCGCGCAGGACGACAACCCCGTTCATTTTGAAGGATACTACCTGATGCAAAACGGAGAAATGGTTGCCAACGGCGGTTTTCTTATCAATTATAATTTTCCATATGCCGATATTTATATGGATGTAAAGGAAAACTGCCGGCAGCAGGGGCTCGGCAGTTTAATGGTGCAGGAACTGAAAAAAGAGATCTACCGCATGGGGCGGGTGCCCGCAGCCCGCTGCGGCATCAATAACAACGCTTCAAAAGCCACTTTAATAAAAGCGGGACTGCAACCCTGCGGCTTCCGGCTGAAAGGCGAAATAAAAAATGGCGGCGCCCTTTAAACACCTACTTTTCAACATGCTTCTTTAGCGAAGTGCCAATGTTACTCGTCCATCTTCCGTTATTTAATGGATTATGAATGAATTAGGAATGGAAAACCTATAAAAAACAGGCGATAACCAATAGAATGCTCCGCCGTTCCGGTGTGAAGAATTTGTACTTTATTCCCGAACTTAAAAAGAACTGATTTGTAGATTTGTAACGAAAATCCGGGTCATTATGGAACAGTTCCCTCCCTCGCCTGTATTGCAGCCATATATCAAATGTTTCCGGTTCATAGAAAGTGAACACGGCATGGCCAACCGGATCCTGCCCGATACCTCCATTATAATAGCCTTCAGGCTGCGGGGAAACGTTTCTTATTCGGAAAATGGCGTCACGCAGGAATTTCCGCAAACCACCATTTCGGGCATCAGGGAATGCAGCCGGATCGTAGATTATGAGCAGGGCGCAAGTAACCTGCTGGTTGTTTTTAATGAAGGCGGGGCGGCCGCTTTCTTTAAAGAACCGATGCATGAACTCGGCAGTATCAGCATTTCGCTCGATCATCTTATTGCCCGTTCTAAAGTGAACGCCATTGAAGAAGAACTGGCGGCAGCCGGCAATAACAACCAGCGCATATTCATCTTAGAGCGTTTTCTGCTTTCTGAATTGAAAAGAACAGAACCCGATCACCTGGTGCGGGAAGCTATTCAGCAGATAAAACTGTTGAAGGGAGATATTAAAATAAAAAAGTTGCTTACCGGCCTGCCAATCAGCCGCGACCCGTTTGAGAAACGCTTCAGAAAAATTACCGGCACTACACCAAAACATTTTGCCGCTATCGTTCGGTTGAAGAACATGATCGAAAATTACAGCGGTACGGTAAGTTTAACAGAAGCTGCCTATTCGGCCGGCTATTACGATCAGGCACACTTTATAAAGGATTTCAGGTCATTTACCGGTCAAACGCCGCATGATTTTTTTAAAACGCCGCCCATGTGGTGAGCTAATGTGATAATTAGATAATATGATAATGTGATAATGAGGCTTGCAAATAATCAGACGTCACGAATTGGTAAAATTATCACATTATCGAATTATCGCATTTTCAAATTATCGCATTATCGAATTGGAAAATGCAACGTTACCAACTAATTTAGGGTCAACTGCCTAATGCATATGAGATTCTTTGTACTGGTTCTGCTTATCTTATTGTGTACCCGCCTTACGGCGCAAAACTGCACTACACTCGGTCAAACGCCTGGTACGGCTTTCCCTGTTTGTGGTTTGCAAACCTTCACCCAGTCAAATGTACCCATTTGCCAGAGCCATATTCTTTCAGTGCCCGGCTGCGAAAATGACGGCGCCGCATATGCCGATAAAAATCCATTCTGGTACCGCTTTACCTGTTACCAAACCGGCACGTTGGGTTTTCTGATAACGCCCAACGACATGGGCGACGATTACGACTGGATGTTATACGACATCACCGGTCGTAATGCCGAAGAAGTTTTTACCAATAAATCACTTATCGTTACCGGTAACTGGGCGGGCACTTTTGGCGCTACCGGCGCTTCTGCATCGGGTGTAAATCACATCCAATGCGCTTCCGACCCGGCGCAAAACCTCAACTCGTTCAGCGCCATGCCCACCATTCAGCAGGGACATCAGTATCTGTTGCTTGTAAGCCATTTCACCAATTCACAAAGCGGTTATAAATTATCATTTGGCGGCGGTACCGGTGTTATTACCGATCCGTTGCAACCCGGTATAAAAAATGGCTGGGCCGGTTGCGGCGGCGTTACGGTAACGCTGGTGATGAACAAAAAAATAAAATGTAACAGCCTTGCCACCAATGCCAGCGACTTTACTTTATCATCCACAGCGGCTTCTATTGTTGCTGCTACCGGTGTTGGCTGCAGCAACAGTTTCGATTTGGATACCATAGTGCTTACCATGAGCAATGCATTACCGCCCGGTGGTTATACAGTGAGTGTAAAGAACGGGTCAGACGGGAATACGCTGCTCGACAATTGTAACAACAGCGTACCGGTTGGTAATAACTTTGCATTCGTTGTAACGCCGGTGCAGCCAACGCCTATGGACAGCATTAAACCGGTTGGCTGTGCGCCCGATAAACTGGAACTTGTTTTCAGCAGGCCCATCAACTGTAATTCCATTGCCGCCAATGGCAGCGATTTCCGGGTAACCGGTTCTACCCCCATAACCGTAACCGGCGCCAGCGGCAATTGCGTAAATGGCGCAACCACTTCCATCTTCGTTCAGCTTTCGGCCCCAATACAATCGGCAGGAAATTACCAGATCATTTTACAACCCGGCACTGATGGCAATACCATCATCGATGAATGCGGCCAGCAAACACCTGCCGGCGCTGCCCTGCCCTTTGCAACCGTTGATACCGTAAATGCCGGTTTCACTTATCAGCTTCTTTATGGCTGTAAAGCCGATACGCTTCACTTTGCTCACCCCGGCGGCAATAATGTAAACCAGTGGAACTGGGATTTTGATGGCGATGGCGGCAGCACTTTGCAGCACCCCACCCGGATCTTTACCAGATTTGGACCGAAACTGATAAAACTCACCGTATCGAACGGGGTTTGTAAAGACAGTATTGCCGCTACCGTTTTACTCGATAATGAACTGAAAGCAAACTTCAAATTTCCGGAGATCTTATGCCCGGAAGACAAAGCCGTATTCACCGATAGCAGTATAGGAAAAATTGTTTCGTGGAACTGGGACTTCGGCAACGGCAATTACAGTTCATTGCAGAACCCATTGCCCGAAACCTATCCGCTTGTTACTTCCGGAAGGTCTAAAATGTATACCATCAGGCTCATCGTTCAAAACAATATCAACTGCCACGACACGGTTGCCCGTCAGATGAAAGTGGTGAACAGTTGTTTCATTACAGTTCCTAATGGTTTTACCCCCAATGGCGATGGAAAGAATGACTTTTTGTACCCGCTTAACGCATGGAAGGCCAGGAACCTTGAATTTTTCATTTATAACCGGTACGGACAGGTTGTGTTTCGAACAACCGACTGGACGCGGCAATGGGATGGGCGTATAAACGGACAGCTTCAATCGTCTGGCGTATATGTATGGATGCTTAGGTACACATTGATCGAAACTGGAGAAAAAGTATTCAAAAGGGGAACAACCGTGCTTATCCGGTAGCTGGGGGCGTAAGCATAAGTGTACAAAGGACAATCTCCTATAAAGAAAGTTATTCTTATTTATTGTGTAAACCCCTGAAAAAAATTATTCACGCGGCAATTAATTGCTGAATATCAAAGCCGGCGGCACATCTGTTGGCTGAAATGCAAAAGGTTTTACGATTCCCTTGCACTGATGATGCAAAGTTATTATCTTCCGCTTGCAAAATTTACCCTAAAAGTGCAATTACCTGCCCCTACCTGGCGTTAAAGGTAGATATCCATGTAATGGATTGAAGTGCAAGGTACCGTACAAACCACAAACATGACAAAACTTAGATTCCTATTCCTAATTCCTATTGGTTTATCCGTGTCCGTACATGCCCAGAAAACTGACTCGCTGGTTGGTAAATGGAAATATTACGATGTTTACAACAAACAACGATACGATACTAACACCCTGAAGATCGCCAAAGAGTATTTTGGGGCTATGACCCTTTATTTCAAGCCAAACAATCATTACAAGGCTTTTGTGATGAACAATATCGATGAGGGCATCTGGAGCACCAATGATTCCTGCAGCAGGGTGAGGCTTACTTCTTACAAAGGGCACTCGAACGAATCCAGGATCATCGGCCTGAAACAGGATCAGCTCATTCTTAGTATGGGCGAAGGCGCTTTCATCATGACGCGCACCGATATCACTGAATCTGACAATATTGAGCAACCACTTCCAAACATAAAAACTGTAAAAGCTTCCAAAAGCCAGATAAGCAAAAAATGGTACCTGACCCGCCGGGTAGTTCCGGGCAGAAGCGAGGCCCAGCTTAAAATGGCCAGTAAACTCATCAAGGGCGCCTATGCCTATTTTAAAACGAATGGCGATTATGAGGCCCAGTCGATGAAAGTTACAGAAAACGGCAAATGGGTTTTCGGTCCCGGTAATAAGTCAATTATCGTAACCATCGAAAATCAGCAACGGATCTGGAATATCAAAGCGATCAGTCCCACCAATCTTGTTTTGATAAGCGGGTATACCGAGGAAGAATGGAAGTTCTCAACCAAGTTATTATAAGCACCCGGTAAACCGGTGAACATAATTAATCAGAAGAGCCATTCCGGTTTGCGGAATGGCTCTCTTCTTTTATTTATAGTCATTTTTATCTTATCAAGAGAACCATGTGCGATCTGTTGATAATTCCGCAACGGGTAACGGCTTTATCCTGTATGAATATCCGCCGGCAGGTTGTAACTCCCCTTTGAACCTGCCATTCCAGCAATCGCACCCTTGTTACAGCATTTAGCGTTCAACGTTCTGCATTTACCTTATTTCTACTTCTACCCCATCGTTCCAGTATTTGTATTCGGGCATATAATACAGGTAGGCATTGCTGGCTTTTGCTTTGTAGGTACCCGCTATTTCCGCTTTAAGATCGAGCCGGATGGTTTTTGTTTCATCGGGCGCAAATCCCATCCAGTACAACACCAGGTAATTATCAAAAATTTCATAATAGGCCACCTGGTCTTTATCCATCAGTTCCTTCAACTGCCAGGGTTGTACCGATAAACCCGCAGGTATGCCTATTTTGGCAATGGCCATTGGCTGCAACAGGTTTTTGGTGTTGGTGACCTCGATATCCATCCGCATGGTTTCACCCACTTTTGTTTGAGCAGCGGCCAGCCTCGTCGTTAGCTTAAGCTCCGCTTTTTCGCTGTTTGGCGGTGTAAACGTGTTGTACGCCACCTGCAGACTATAGGGCACAGCGGAAGCCTGTTCCTGGTATTGAATACCGAATACGTTCTTACCTTCATTAACAACCGCATTAAATATACTGCCGGTACCAACAGTGGTTTCGTTCATTATAAATGTAATTTGCGGGTTCTCGCTTACTTTACCTATAAGCTTTGAATATTCAACGATCGCTTTTAACGCCAGCACCGTGGCCTGTGTTGATCCATAGCCATAATATGATTTTTCGCCAAGTACCTTCGTTATCAGGTTGGCTATTATACCTATCTCTGCCGGGGGGGCACGCATCAATGCAAGCGCATAGAGCGCAGCGGTTTCTACCCGCAATGAGGCGTCGCGCGAATTCACCACACTGGTTTGCGAAGCAAGGCCATTCTTTTGATAAGCCGTTTGCAGCGCATCCATCAGCAGCCGGTAATCACCGGTCCTTTTCATATTCGAAGCGGCCAGTGCCATCATGGCCATCTTGTAACCATCGCGGCATTCCAATGCATGTTTAAAAGCCGCCTCGTATTCGGGTACGATCTCTTTGCCAATACCGGCCTGCGTCAGTGCATACACAATGTAAATGTTGGCAATCTTGTCAGGCACAGAAGCAAAACGGTCGTACCCGCCTGATGATAATTTAAAGGAACCATTGCCATCGCGGCGCCTTAACAGAAATGCCTTTGTTCTTTCGAGCATCTTTTTATTTACATCGACAAACTCCTGCATATCGGTGAACTCGAGCAACCCATAAGCGGTTAGCGCTTCATGCGGCGGCGTTTTGCCAAACCATTCAAAACCATCCATAGCCGTTTCAAAACCAATCAACCGCCGGTAGCCTTTCTCAATGTAATCAAGCGCTTTCTTTTCTACGGCGGGGTTTACTTTTTTCGATTCACGCAGGTATTTCAGAATAAAAACATTCGGATAGGTGGAAGAAGATGTTTGCTCAAAACAACCATAAGGCTCCCGCAGCATAGACTCTATACCATCGAGCAGTTGTCCTTCCAGTGTTTTAAACAACTTCAGTTCGGTGCGTATACTGCCGGCCATTGCATTATTGATTGTAAACTCATGCCGCCCCGTTCTGTTGCCCGATAGGGTTTCTATTACCGGAAATCCTTTTTCGGCAACCGTTACAGGTAGCTTTACCGTTTCTGTTCTTTGACCGGTTTCAACCACAAACTCAATAATACCGGTATCGGCAGCCATTGCTTTTATGGGTATCAGCAATTGCTGCGAACTGTCGGCCGGTAACCGGATAGTACCGGGAAATGAGCCCGTTTTCAACCCCGGAGGCAACGTTACAGTCACGCGAACGGTAGCGTCCTGAATACTGTTATTTTTTATGACCAGCGGTATCAGCGCATGATCGCCTACTGATAAATAAGGCGGAATTTTGGCATCTACCTGTAATGCGTTCTTTGTAATATAGGTATGTTCTGCCCGGCCGGCCCTTCCATTATAACCAATGCCTTCGGCAATGGCTCTGAAAGTAGTATTGGCATCCGAATTATAAAACTCCACCCGGGCTGTGCCCGTCTTATCAGTTTGTATAACCGGGTTCCAGTAAATGGTTTCTCTGAAATCGGTGCGCTCCTGCGGATAGATAGAAAGATATTTGGGTGCATAAAACCGCCGGGCAGCTTTAAATGCAGGCCCATCGGCTGTACGTACCACCTGTGAAGCAAAATATTCCGTTGCGGGCAGATCGATGCGGAACCCGCCATATTTTGTCTTTTTAGTAGATACGATAATAACGCCAAAAGCGGCGCGGCTTCCATATATAGCTGTGGCCGTAGCGTCTTTCAAAATTTCTATGTTGTCTATATCACCTGCTTCCAGCGCGGTGAGGCGATAATATGCTGCCGGTACGCCGTCAATTATAATAAGGGGTTCCTTGCCTGATGTTATTGAATTGACGCCTCGGATCTTTACATTTTCGGCTGTTCCTGCAATGCCATTTACCGGGGTTATATACAAACCAGCCACCCGGCCCTGCAGCGCTGTTAAAACGTTGGGTGTAATACCGGCACCCTTAAATATGCTTATATTGCCCGTGCTCAGGCCTTTTGTTGAAGTTCCATAAGCGATAATAACAACCTCATCGAGCCTGCCAGGTTTTATATTATCAAACAAACCCGTCATTGGCTGTTTCTCTTTATCAGCTGCCTGCGGCGCCATTAATTGCCTTACCCGTGTAGTAGGCGATAATGGCACAACGGCATCTCCATTGCCTTTTGTATACAGGAGTTGGCTGCCATCGCCTTTTTTGATGGGATTATAACCCATGCCATTTTGCGTTATTTTGATATTTATTTTTTCTCTTTTATTGTATGATTGGGCAATTACATAATAATCACTTTTCGGGTAAAGCTGTGAAAAAAAGAACACGCCGTCGTCGCCGGTCTTATACAGGATAGCCCTGCCGCCAGTGACATGATGCACGAGGAATACGGAAGCCTTAACCGGTTTTTGTTTAGTGTTTACGACAACCCCGCTTAGCACATGCGGCTGATCGGGTTTAAAAACCAGGTCGCCGTTTTCTTCCACCGCGGTAGTATAATCGAAATACCGGTAACCATGCGTAAGCATAACGAGATCAAGCGCTGCAGCCGCAAGCGGCTCTTCTTTTTTGAAATAGAAATTCGGTTCTTCTATCTTTCCTTTCAATTCTGAGCTCATCAATAACCAGGAAAGGATATTATCCTGCCGGTCATCGGCGAGGGTCCATAATTTGTCATCCAGCACGGCGAGTGATAAATTAGCCGGCACCGGGTTCCCCATTTCATCAAACGTTTTCAATGTTAGGGTAACTTTTTCGCGGGGAAAATATTTGGGTTTATCCGTGCTAATGCCTACCTGCAGGTTCTTTTGACCGTTCAGAAAGATCAGCCGCTCCGCTACCGGTAAATGATCATCGGTAAATAATGTGAACCGGGCAATTCCGGCCGGGAACTTATTATTATCGATGGCGATCGTATTTTCACCAGCCTGCACGGTTATCTTCTCAGTATAACAAGGGGTATTCTTTGTTTGCGCTACCAGCAATACCTCTCTTATTTGGGTAGAAGCTATTTTAACCGTCAACGCTTTACTATCGGCATTGGTAATCTTCATGACCATACCGTGTGCCGATGCCGGCGGCAGGGGGAATGGTTGTTTAATATTCGCCGGCGTGGTAATAGCGGCGCTATAGATTTCGTTCTTTTGCGGCGTAAAAGTAAACTTTCCCATCCCAAAACGCAGGCTTTCAAAAGCGGCTACTTTATTACCCCGGCTGTCAAGTACCGCCCCTTTTACATCAACCGGATTTCCATGTTCGTTTACTGCCCTGAACGCCATATTACCGGTAATTCCCTGTACCAGGGTTCCGCCTTCGGGCATAAACTGCAGATCGATCTTATTAAGCACAATGGGAATACTTCTTGAAACCGATTCGGTATAGGCATCGTACTGAACGGTGATGTTCAACAACCCATCGGTAGTGTTTAGTATTTTTGGAAGTGAAAAACGCAGCAGGGCTTTTCCCCGGTCATCGGTTTGAAAAATATCTGATCGTACTACTTCACCACCAATTGATACCTTAAAGCTGGCCACTTGATTACGTATGGGCAGGTTATCGAGATTGCGCATGGAGAAATCGGCTTTTACCTCATCACCAGCGCCATAACCTTTTTCGGGAAAGTCGAGTTTCATCAATACCCGCGGCGCTATCACTTTCATCAACGTGATCTCCTTTACAAAAAAGGTATTTTCATTTTCATTACGCATCCAGGTGGTATAGGCTTTAATTTTATACATACCGCCGGGCGCCTCTTCGCTAAAATCAAAAGAACCTTCGGCGTAACCGTTCTCTATTCCATAATTCATCTTCTGCACTACATTTCCCGAAGGACCCAGTATTTCTGTATAAACCACATTGCTCAGGAACGTTGGGCGCTGGCTGTTGGCATTAACCACATATACTTTGAAATACATGGTTTCGCCGGGGTTAAAAAAAACATGGCTGGTTTGCACATATACCTTTTCCTTCGTGTCGGCATACTGTATCTTTTGCGCCATACACAATACCGGATGTAAAGAGGCCAGGCCCAGTAACAGCAAACAAATATTTATCGTTTTTATCATAACGTTAGAATTGAATGGAGATGTTACAACCAAATGATTTTACAGAAGGGAGATTGAAAAAGTCGAGACCGGCGGCACCCGGCAGATCATACATCAGTTGATTGGGATCGGCGCCTTTATAGGAAGAGTAAAGAACAAGGTTTTGTGCGTACAGGTTTATTGCCAGTTGCCGCTCATACTTTCCAAGCTTAAGTTTATAACCTACATTGATGTTGTTCAACCGCAGCACATTGGCTTCCTGTATATATTCTTCCCCTATGCCATTGTGACCGTAGCGCGTCCAGCGGTTTTGCTCAACCGGTTTGTTTACATCATAAAAACCTACCGGTTGGGTATTGGGTTGTTTATCCTGCAATACACCGGCGAAAATATAACCTGTTGTATTTCTCAATTCGGCAGAAGAAGCCGAGCGGCCGTAATAGTCGAGCATGGCCTGCGTACCATTCCAGATCTGCCCCCCTTTACGCCACTCCCAGCAAAGACCGATCGAGAACATTTTCCAGGTGGCGTCATTAATCATCTTCATTACAAAATCAGGGATAGGGTTACCGATCACGGTAGGTGTATTGTTCACCAGCGGGAATCCGTCGCTGCCAATAAGGATATTATTATTTGCATCGCGTTGATAAGCGGTGCCAACGATACTGCCCAGTGCTGCGCCCTTTACAATAGCAGTATGTATATTGCTGAACCCGGCAAGGGGAGTATAGTCGTAACCGGTATTTACAGCTGTTACTTTACTTCTATTAACGAAATAAGAGATGGTATTTTCCGTATTGAAGTACCGGTTGCTGGTCCTGCCTGTGAACCCCACCTCTACTCCGCTATTGCGGTGGGCGGCTATATTCCTGAGCACAAGTTGATTGTTTTCCATTACCGGAAAAACATCGTTGGCGGTTGTACGGCTAAATATATTCCCATACAGCACATGCCCTTTATATCCCAGCTCAACACGCCCATTCCATTCATTGTGTTGTATCGCCTTCAACCCATCAAAGCTTTTTACTTCGGTTACAGGAAAGAACTGAAAAGCCTGTTGGATATTAAGTTGTAGTAAACTGTTTGTCGAATAAGACCGCCCAACGGGAAGCTCGCTATTGAACCGGTTCCAGGAACCGCTTAATTTGAAGAAATAATAATCGCGGCCTGAATTATTCCCCCATCGTACAGCCCCGCTTACATTGGGAAGAAAATAATTATTATTGCTGACGGTGTTGGAAACATACATTTTATTGGCAAGCTTCAGTACAAGGTCCCAATCATATGGCTTGTACAAAATATCATAGAAAAGCGAAGCTTCCTGTGCAGAACGCTGGTAACGCCAGGCAGCGGGCAGGCTGTACCTGATGACCGACCGGTTGTTTGCAAATTTATAATGCGTACCTGCCGTATTGATCAGTCTGTAATCATCGAAGTGAATATCGTAAGAGGCGGTGGCGTCAAGCAAATACGAAACTTCTTTTAGGTTACGGTCAACAGCAATACCGGTTGGAAAATAAACGCTGCCCGGCTTATACCCTTCGCGGCTTAGTTGATACAGGTGTTCAACAGACTGGGTAAGCCTGAATTTGAACAGGTCGGTTTTCTTTTCCACTATCAAACTACCGGTTTGATGTGTTTGTACAAACCGGTTGCCGTTATTCAATAGCAGGTAAATAGCATTATCGGCAACCGGACTGTAAGTTTGCGGCGCATTGGGTTGGCGGGCATTGTGAACATTATCAAAACTTACCGGCTTCAGCATCGCATTCTGATAAACGCGGTTCAAAAACCCGTTCCGGTTACTATTAGATAATTCATCCCGCAAAAAACTATAACCTGCGGTAATACTCAGCTTTTTAAGGTTAGCATCCAACGTAGCCGATGCATTACGTGAAGTATTTTTATTGTATTTGATAAAGGTGTTTTCTGTGGAATGCCCCAGCCTGAATATTGTACTGTACAAAACATTACCGGCAGATCTTATTCGTGCGTTCAACCGTAATGATTGCGACAACATAGATGCCGTTCTGAAAACAGGGTTGTTATAATTATTAGCCGAACGGCCATTTCCCGTTCCGGCCGCCACCAGTTTTCCGTTGGCATCGTAAGCATAATTGCCGCCATCGTATTCCAGGGACTGCGCTGCCGGCCCATAACTGAACGGTTCGCCTGTTTCAGCGCCACGCCATACCAGGGCGCCATTTTCTGACCTGCCCTGTACGTATTGGTTTTGTACGGCCGGCAACCGGTTGATGCGTTTAACTTCAACCCGCGTATTGAATTGTCCGGTCAGGTACAGCACCTTTTGATACTCAGGCTGAATAGTGAGCACGCCCTGTTTTATTCTGATGCGGCCTACCGTGAAACCGTAATACGCTTTATTCAATAACAAATGCGCTTGCGAAAAATTATTCATGGTATCGGGCATGAACTTCATTACAGGCAAGGTATCTGCCTGTATCAGCTCCAGGTAATCTTTCGATAAAACGGGGGTCACTTCCTGCGAATAAGCGATCACGGGGAACAGGAGTACCAATAGCAGTCGTTTCACGTACAGTTATTTTATGGTCAATTATTTTGGCATTACAATAACTGGATGCGACCGTTTCGGGGATTACATAAAATGGGAATAAAAAATTAATCAGAAGAGGTTTTTACCAGTGACCGGAGCTTAGCCATTCAAGTCTTATAGCTTGTTAACCAGTCAACTCATCAACCAATCAACTTGTCAACCAGTCAACTCGTCAACCAGTCAACTCGTCAACTGATCACCATATCTTCAAAGGGCACTCCACTTTCTCGAGGCTCTCTGCCAGTCTTTTCCATAAGCCTGTATAGGAGAGCGATAATTCAAAACCGCCCCTGAACTGTGATGCGGTAGTGAGTTTGCTGATATTGACATCATAACTAAGGCCGATGCTTAACTGATGGGTATATAATTTTATTATGGGAATAAATGCATCTTTCCAACGGAATGATCCGCCTACTGCAACGGATAAACTTCCTTCCTCGCCATTCTCATCAAAACAATGGGTATATAGCCCTCCGCCCTGCAACATCCGGTTGCCGCCCTGGATAAACAGGTCGGTATAAAAAACGATCTTATCCATCCTGTTGATCCATGCAGAGAGCCCGCCATTCAATCCCCATTTCCGGTTCAGCCGAACATCATATTCTTTTGTAAAGGCGATCTGCGGTTCCGTAATATGAAACAACCCGCCGCCAACATACATGCTTACATTATTGGCTACATTCGTTTTGAAACTTACGCCAACCGATGCATCCCAATACGTAAAACCGCTGCTGCCGAATTGCTGCCGCGTAGGGTTTGAAACACTGTAGGCGCCATTCACATACTGATCATCGAAGCGCAGCTTCGAAACATCAAAATGTTCGTTGACGGCCCCGCCCATAAATGCCAGCGAAAGAAAAGTAGTTTTATCTTCATTCAGTAATTTATGATAATTCACAACGGGAAATACCTGCGTGCGTTGCAGCTTTGAATCACCTGCCACGTCATTGGTTACCTGTAAACCGGTTGTTATAAAATCGCCTGTCGAAAACCCGCGCAGCATTTTACATTCCGCGCTCACGCCCATTGTTCTGTATGGAACCGTTACGCTTTGCCATTGATTGCGGTATGCACCCGTAAACCGCATATTACCATTAAAGATGCCTGCCAGCGCCGGGTTGCGCAACAACGGGAATTCATAGAACTGCGAAAAGTGAATATCCTGGCCTTTCGCTGCCGATGCATGAAAGACCAGGTAAATAATAATACAACGATGTAAAAATTGGTGCATACAGAATGTGGTGAGTTGTTCAGTTATTCAGTTGTGCAGCGTTCTGCGCAAAGCGTTCCGCATTATTTCAGCAGGGTAACATTTCCTTTATAGGTGTTTATAAGATCATTCTCACAGATCACATCGGCTATATACACATATACTTCCGAAGGCCCTGTTTTACCGCGTACGCGCCCATCCCAGCCAAATGCAGGATCATTGGGTTGAAAGTTTGTCTTTTCAAACACCAGTTCGCCCCAGCGGGAAAATACCCTGAACGAACGTACCTGCGCAATGCCTTTGCCCCGCACCATAAAAACGTCATTCACGCCATCGCCATCGGGCGAAAAGGCATTCGGGATAAACACCTGTGTATTCAAACAAAAGGTCTTAATGTTCATGGAGTCGGCGCCCACACACCCAAATTCATTGGTAACCGTAGCACGATACGTTGTGTTCTTTGTAACAGCAACAACAGGCGTTGAACAATGGGTGCAGCTGAGATCATTTGAAGGCGACCATTGCCACGAAACGATCGGCCCGTTCTGCGTGACTGGTGCAAAGCTGTAGGTGCTGCCGGTTGCCGTGGTTACATCAGGCCCTACATCAACCCTCGGCCTGGGATTTACCACCACTTTTATCAAAGCTGTATCTGTAAAACATGAATGCCCATCGAACCCCACCACCTGGTAGGTAGTGGTTGTTTTCGGTGCTGCTATAGGGTTAGCAATATTGGCGCGGTTCAACCCATGCGCCGGCGACCAGGAATACAGCTTCGCCGTTCCCGCCGCCTGCAGGTTCACGGTTTGTCCCTCACACATACTTTGATCGGGTGACACCGTTACATCTATCGGTTGAAAAACGGTGATGTTCATGGTGTCTTTGTCAATACACCCGCTTTCGATGCTGGTAACGGTAACCACATAGGAAGCTGGCTTGGGCGGCGTACCAACCGGCTGGGCCACCTGGGAGTCTGACAAAAAATCGGCAGGAAACCATTTGTAGGTAAAACCGCTGACAGCAGGCGTGCCAATGGTTATGGGATGTTCCGGACAGATCACCGTATCGGCACCAGCGTTGGCCAGCGGCAGTATGGGATAAATAAATGCCTGTAAGGTATCGCTGCAACCAAAACCGCTGTATGGGATAACGATCACATTTATAGTATTGATCTTTGGTGCGGGATCGAGCACCAGGTTTTCACCCGAGCCCAGCAACGTACTGAAATTACCATCGTACCACCGGTATTCCTGGAAACCCGGCGGACCGGTAAAGCTGGCAATATTGGGATTGCATTCATAATGCGCCATGGCGGTCACATCGCAGTCACCCACATCAACATATGCGTAGCCCCAATGCCCGCCCAGGGTACAATCGGCTGTCGTAAACTCCAGTTCCAGGGTTCTTCCGGCATAGGCTCCTACATTAATGAATACCGATGACCAGCTCTTGTACTTAACCGAACCATCAACCGGTGATATTTTAAATCCCGGTAAGGCCGCGGTGGCGATATATTCATTGGAAGCGCAGGGCAGGTATTGATTGGTTTGCACATCTTTCATGCGGGCAATGAAGCGCGGTTGTTCATTCTTATTGTGGCCGGGGTCCTGGAAAACCACGGCGTAACGATACGTAAATGACGCATTTTTCGCATCGGCCGGTACGGTGAACTGATAGGAGATGCGTTCGGCTTCACCCCCTTTTATATTATTACCCAGCCGCATTGCAAAACCACTGCCATCGGGCGGGTTCACAGGAAATAAACCGTAAGGATCGATGTCGGTAGCGGCACCCTTTGCATATAGGGTATGCCTGCCTGTAACCGGGTTTGAAGGAGTTACAGTTATCGCATTATCGTTATTCTCCACAGTGGTAAACCCAACATAACATTTCCAGTTATCCAATGCGCCGGCTTCAAAATCAATATTGGCGGAACAGGCGCCTGCGGCTTGTTTGTAGTTTGTGGTTTGTTGTTGGTGGTTGGTGGTTCCCGTTTTGGAATTCACCATTGACCATTGACCGTTGACCGATTGCGCCCAGGAGTATGGCAATAGGAACACTGATACGAATAAGGTAAAAATCCCTTTCATAGGCTAACGAATTTGCGGAAGACCAGGCTATCAGGCCGGCGGGAGGGGATTATTC
>CBIHPC010000100.1:0-19236 GCA_966211305.1 uncultured Niastella sp. | reverse complement strand
ATACCTTAAATGCAGCCCTCCGCAATTGTACGAACGTGAAACGGTTCCGGCATACCGCCAATGTAAAAGACCGGCTTTTAAAAGCGCATGAGGTTATGGGAATGACCAATACGATGAGCGAACAGCTTTCGGGCATCCTGAACCAGATGGCTAAAGTTCGTATAAGCGACCCCGAGGTAAAACGGCTGATTCAAATCGCCCTTGCCTCGAAAGAAACCCGCGCCCTTTTAAAGGACGGCAAAGAGGCAGATGCATCTACCCGCTTTAAAAATGCCGTTGCGGCAGCCGAAGCCTATGCGCAGGGCAGCCCCTCCCAGCAATTGGAAACCACAAAAGGAACGGTTTACGGGGCCTACAATGCCATTACCGGCTATTTCCAAAATGTACGTGAATACAAATCACTAGACACGAAAATGCAAGCCCTCTATTATGGCGGCTATGCACAACAGCGCTCACAGATCGTGTTTGACCTCTGCGAATCTTATATGAAGTATGGCAGCGATGCCCTGATGCTGAACTAAACACCCCGGAGCGGGGAGCCTCCCCGCTCCTTTTTCATTCACAAACGCCGGCCAACGCACCGGCCATTTACAACCATTGAATTAAACCGATATGCGACCAGCAACCGAATTATCGAACACGGAAAAAGCGACCTTATTACACCAGCTTTTACCCACGGAAATAAAAGGGTTTTTATCCCAACTGGAACGGTACGCCCTCACTACCATCAAAGGCGGGGACGACCTAAAAAAACTGTGGGCGGATAAACGGATCAACCTGGCCCCGGCCCGCTGGCTGAAGCTGGCCCAAACAGCGGCAGACATCATTCAGGCCAAACGGGCGGAACTGGCCACGGACGCCGAAGCCTTCGCCCGCGAACTGTTCAGCGGCTATATGGGCGTGTTTACCATCTATTACCTGCAAGGTTATATCACTATTTGCGGGTATCGGTTCCGCGCAGGCGTTATATTCCTGTTCGATATCGAACCCGCTGCAAAGCTGCCGTTTCAAAAGGATGAAATCTAAATCGGTAGTGAAACGGCAGCTTATTTATTCTTTAGAAACCTCACACATTTCTTCACCACATTAAACATTTTTTTATGAAACGATTAGAGCAATTGGGTAACGTGCAACGCGCCAAACTGTTGCACGAACTCTTACCCGCATCGATACAGGGGTTTATTGATTATGCCAAAGGAAGGGCCGTCTATATGCAGGCCCATCAATCCGAAATTGCCCAGTCGTGGGACGGCCAGTATTTCAGCCTTGATGCCTGGCTGGAACTGGCGCAAGACGCTGAAAAACGGATCGACCGGTACGGAGAGCAGCTTTGTAAAAGTAGTCGCCTGTTTTCCGATCAACTATTCGACGGCCCTACCGGCATATGGTCCGGCGATACCCTTTTTAGATACGTAAATCAGCCGGAGTTCAACAACCCGCAATTCAAAGCGATGGCAACGTGCTTTTTTGGTGCCTGTCAACCGCGCCCACGGAAACCCATTTTATTACACCAATAATTGCCGTATGATGAACAAGCCCATCGTATCAAACCACGTTACGGCCGATCAGCTCCTACGCATTATTGAAAGTATTGTTTTTACCGGGCCGATCAGCGAAGAAGAACTGAAGGCGCATTTAAAAGTTACGATCCATTACACGCCCGAGCAGGGCGTGCTGGATTCCACTTTAAACTACTTGCAGGAAAAATACAGCCACTACCTATATGGCATTGGTTTTTTCCGGCAGGCCGGACAGTTGGAGTTTAAAGGCCGGAGCGTAAAGGAAATTTTAAATCATTAATCACCACCAAATCGAATCGGTATGCGAAATAAAAAAACGCAATTCAAGGTAGAAGATTTTAAAGCGATCGCAAACGAGCTATTGAAGCAGCAGGACGCAGCAGCAACGGACGCCTATAAAAAAGGGGTCTGCGAACTACTCGAACGTGTCTTACGCAAATGCAACTGGGAGGTCGAATACGATTACACCTATTGGAAAGAAACCGGCTACATGCAGTGGATGCAGGACGGTGAGCCGGAGGTTGCCGATAAAAAGCAGAAATACATTTTAGGGCCGTCCGGTCAGGAATACAACCGCACGTATCGTTAAACGTTTTCCCATGCCCCTCGGATTCCACCACTATTACGCGTGTAAGGCCCCGTTTCCGCGTGATAGTCCCTATGATTATTACATCGGCGGCTTTGTGGGCGATCATGTCAATGATCCGGCCTTTGCCGCCAAACTAAAGCGCATTGAAGCGCTTTTGAATAAAAAATATGGCCTCGTGCACTACGCCGCCTACTGGTCGCCCGCCATGCTAAAACCCGGTAAGGCACGTACACCGGAGCAGCGCTATCAAACCGCAATGAAGAAGGCCACAAAGAAGCATCAAAAAAAAGTCGACGCCATCAAGGCGCAAAACGTCCTGTTTACCGAACAGTTTATAAGCGAAGAAAAAGAGCGCTTAACACAGCGGCAGGACGTACTTAGAAAAAGATACAATCAACATCTATAACGATTAAACGAAACAATATGGAAACAGTAACCGGAAGAATTATAATCAATACCCCGGCCTCCAACCGGGCAACCGAACGCATAAAGGCCCTGTTGCCGCAGGCCACGTTTTATGGAAACGCCACGCTGGGAAGCAAGCGCAAAAGCTATATTCTACCGCTGGAAGTTTTTGAGCAGCATAAAGACAAACTCAAAGCGTTGGGCGCGACTAAAGCCCGCTACCAGCCTTTTTTACTAAAGCCTGAAAAACAAACCCGATGATACCCTCCAATGTTTATACCACGCTTACCGGGGGCAGAAAACTCGTTTTTGTTTTGGCCAGCAAATCACCCAACCGGGGCTTTATCATTGAAAAATTTATAACGCCCCTACTGACATACAACGACCCGGCAAAAGAACTAGAATGGATCGAAACCTTTGCCGACCGTATGAATGAACTACAAACCGACGCCCGCTACCGGTATGTTATCGACCTTAACAAAAAGACCGTGCGTTGTTACAAGGAACACTACGACCACAAAAACGGTACGTTTTGGAAGGGGAAAGACCTGACCGAAGAACGCGGCCTGCCCTATGGATGTTCGCTGCACCCGCCGCCAGCGCCCTAAGCGGCCGTTAAGCTGCTGCCCTCGCTCGTAAGGATGGCCTCCCAGGGCAGCAGCTTTTACACTTTACGGATTCAGATAAATTTTTATTGACACGCGCACAGCCGCCCCGCTGCCGCCGTACATCCCCCCCTTTGCCCCACCGCTAACCAAACGCATCGATCACCATTTAATCAACTACTATGTCATACCTGTTTCAAAAACTGGAAGCGACCAGCACCCACGCCGAGGATTTGCTGACACCGGAAGATCGCGCCTTCTGCGAAAACCTGTTTAATGCCTACAAAACGCATCAGGAGCATTATAAAAACCTGCTGCACTATATAACGCTGCGCAACGGTATCCATAAAGAGAAAATGAACGGTACGGATTCCGCGCTGTTTCGGCCGCTGAAGGAAGTAAAGCAGGCGGTTGACCATCTGACGAGTGGGAGGTACGAATTAACAACGGCTTTTGTAGACCGGTTGGAAGGATATTTTACCCGTAAATACAATACGCATTTTCGCGGCTTTGCCGAAGCGTTTGACCTGGAAGCGCACCACCCCTTTAACAGCTATCAACCCATTATTGACAATATCGTTGTTCAGGTGGGCCATGATTTGATAGAGGCCGGCAAAGCACAGATCAAAAGGCGGTTTCTCGATCAGTTCGGCACCGGGAAGTTAGCGCCCGTACGGAAAGGCCGCACCATCATCCTGCCCCTCTACTGTAACTTGGATGTAACCCACGGCGGAGCACGGTACGCCCTCGATGATTTTAAAGAAAAAACCACTTACCTGCTCGATGCGCTGGTGCTTTTCTTCTTCAACCGCACATCCCCAACCGAAACGGCGGCAAAACAGTTGACCGGGTGGAAATCGGAACTGATGCTGGATCACCCCTACCCGCTGTTTGCCGGGTGCTGCATCCGCTTTTTCAGAAACCGCCGCGTTGACCTTGTATTTACCGACGCAGCTAAGGCGGCTGCTTTCTGGAACCTGTTTGACTTAGAAACCGTCTGCGAAACCACATCCGATCCATCCTAAACCTACCTTATGAAATACGACACCCTTTCCATACAGGTTCCCGAGGGCAAACGCAAAGCCTACAACTACAAAATCGTTCAACTGATCCTGTCCGGCGATACGCAGGGCATGACCCGCGAGGAAATTTACAACCTCTATACCGGCAAAGGAAAACTCCACCATCTTCAGCGGGAGCAGTTTTCCAGCTATTACGCTTATGCCGAAGCGAAAAGGGAAATTGAACAAGGCCAGTTCTTTACCCCCCATGCCCTTTGCGCCCAGGTATGTGCCGCCCTGCAGGTGCCGGAGCATTTTACGGTTTGTGATCTGACCTGCGGCATGGGCAATTTTTTCAATTTCCTGCCCCATGAAAAAAATGTGTATGGCAATGAGATTGACGATTGCGCGTATACGGTTTGCCGCCACCTCTACCCGGAGGCCCATATCAAAAAGGGCGATTTTGTATACTATAACCCCGGCGAGACCTTTGACCTGGTGCTCGGCAACCCGCCCTTTAACTTGCGAACCGCACAGGGAAGCAGCCAATGGGCCTATATCCATAAATCGGAACAACTGCTAAAATATGGCGGGCTGCTGGCCCTCATTGTACCGGCCAGCTTTCTTTGCGATGCTTTTCAGGATGGCCACAAAATAGACTGGCTGAATGCGCATTTTCATTATGTGCTACAGTCACCCCTACCCGCTGCTTCTTTTAATGCCGCCATTAAAACCAAATTGCTGATCCTGCAAAAAAAGGGGGTAGACCGGCCCTATAACGTGTATGAGCCGACCGCCCAGGTACCGTTTGACCCGCAAGACATCTATACACAGTTCATACGGCCCCTGTATCGACAGTATGCAGCGGACGCGCCCAAATTGCACTTGCTGGCCGTTCAACGCCTGACCGCCGACCGCGAGTTAGGCTACCAGATCAACAAGCGGCTCTGGCATATCAAAAGCAGCCCCAAGCTGAACAAAAAGTACTATAAAGCCGCCCTGAGCAAGTTGGAAGAAGCCCGCCACCCGCAGCGGCCCGAACACATGAGCGAAAAAGAGTGGGAGCGTGTCAAACCAACCCCCGCCAAAGTATTGCGCTGGATGGTTACCGTACTCAAAAACCAGAACCGGCCACCGGGAAAAAAGGTGCTGAAGATCGTAAAGACGGCCTACGGCCTGAAACAAAAAGCCTATCACAAAAGCCTTGAAGGCGAGGCATGGAGCAAGTCGGTACACGACCTGCTGTTAAGCGGCGAACGCTTCGCCCCGTTTAAAAAGTTATATGACCGGAAGAAAAAGGCCCTCGACCTTCAGAATACGCCGTGGACGGAGCTTAACCGTGACCCGGCCGTTGACGCCTGGCTTGATGGGTTTGCGTTGGTACCCAAACGCAAAGGCTTTTTGTTTGAAGATATGGAAGCCCCGGCGATCCGCTTAAACGCCATGCAAAAGGCGGACATGGGCCTGCTGCTGCAAAAACGCTATGATGAATTGTGCTGGGAGCAGGGCGGCGGCAAGTCCGTGGCCGGCATGGCATGGATGCGCTACCATGAAAAACGCTACCGCAATTGCTTTCTATTGGCCCCGGCCCTGGCCATTACCGGCACGTGGATCGAGCGGCTTGACACCTACGGCTTTTCCTTCATACAGCCGGAATGCATAAGCGATCTCGATCGTATTAAACCCGGCCAGGTAGTGATTATGAGCTATGATCGCCTGATCACCTTGCAACGCCATGTTAAAAAATGGATCAAGCGCCAATCCTACAAAATTGCCTTGCTCGTCGATGAATCCGACGAGCTGACCAATGGCGGGAGTCAGCGCAGCCAAGCGGCCCTGAACTGTTTTCGAAAAGCCTCGCTGAAACTGTTGACCACCGGTACCATGACCCGCAATACCGTTAACGAAGCCTATACCCAATTGGAATTGCTATATAACAACTCTACCGCCTTTACCTGTTGGGCCGAGCGGATATACCGGACCGATAAGGATAACAACCTCAAAGAGCAGGAGAACCCCCACTATGGTTATCCGTTCCCTGCCTATAAAGGCGCCGCACTGTTTAAAGCCAGCTTCTGCCCCCAGCGCTCCACCGTGTTCGGTATCCGGCAGGACACGCAGGACATTTACAATGCCGACTTGCTCAAAGAGCTGATCGCCAAAACCATTATTACTCGGAAGTTTGAAGAGATCGTCGGCGAGAAAAAATACAGCATCCACACCCATACCGTGCCGCAAAACGAAGCGGAGCAGGACTTGTATACCTTGCTCATGACAGAGTTTTTGAAGGTATGCTATGACTATTATACCTCGACCGGCAATACCCGCAAGGAAGCGGCCCTACGCCTGGTCCGCCAGATCATGCTGCTGATTAAGGCGACCTCTATCCCCCACCTGATGGCCAACTATAAAGGGGACGCGTTACCAAATAAATATGGCAAAATCAGTGAGTTGATCGCGAGCTGGCCGCGGGAATTGGTTACCGTGGGAACGATCTTCAAAGCGACCGCCTTTAACTACTATACGTACCTGAAAGCGCAGTTTCCCCGGCGCAAAGTGTATATTATCGACGGGGAAGATCCGATTCCCAAACGCAAAAAGATACTGGAACAGTTCCGCCACTCGGGCAACGGCATCCTGGTATGCACGCAGCAATCGCTAAAATCTTCGGTAAACATTCCATACTGCAACAAGTGCATTATTGAATCGCTGCAGTGGAACATTCCCCGGATCAGCCAGTTTTACTTCCGGTTCATCCGCTTTGATTCGATAAGACATAGCCAGATACATTTTGTCAACTATGAAAGCACTATTGAAGTCAATTTGCTGGCCCTGCTGATGTCTAAGGAAAAGCTGAACGATTTTATGAAAACCACCAATGAGACGAGCACGGCCGCGATCTACGAGGCATTTGGTATTGATCTCAATATTTTAGACAGCCTGATTCAAAAGGAATGGGACCGCGAGGGCCGGCTAATGCTGCGCTGGGGGAAGCAGGTACTCTCCTAAAGGCAGGGAAGGCACGCCGGGGGCGTGCCTTTTCACTTTAAAGAAATAGGGAAAGGCTGGCAAACCTCCGTAAAACAGCCTTCATCAAATCGGTTCGCCTTTCAACAGCGCGCTTTTTATCTCGCTTACCAATGCCCACCGATCATAGTACAACCGGAACTGTCTTTCGATGGTGCGCTTAACATCAACAGAAAGCAAGAAGCTGTAATGGCTTTTTGCATCCTTCAAGAATGTGTAAAAGCTTTCTAAGACGGTGTCAAAGCCGGGATCACTCCAAATGATCTTTTTACGGGTAAAATAGCGGCTCTCCAATCGCTCGCTTAACGCAAGCCCGACCTTGCTTACTTCCGCCACCGTCGGAAATACCACGTTTTCCCTCCGCTTTCGGAACAACCGGGCGCTGGTTTCCAGATCGGCATACCGCTTTTCGATGTGTAAAAGCAGCTTTAAGAGATTGACCAGTGCGTCCTGCTTATACCCATTTTCAAACGCTTTCTGAGCGTGCACCAAAAAGCCGACCAGTAAAAACTGGTTGCCCGGTGACAAACCTTCGATCGGTTTTGAAAGGCTAGATGCACAACCCGTCATCTTTTGAAATTCAGCAGCGGTCTTTTTGCCGCTGTATCTGCCCAGCGCAATGATGCGTTCGGTCAATGCAAGGTCCAGTATTGTTTCCAGCACCTGCGCCAGGGACTGATGATATCGGTTACAGATAAACGCGGCCGGAAAAAAATACCGGCTCAACAAATCCGAAAAGAATACCGGTTGCTCCATTCGGGTTTTTAAAAACGGATAGTGTTCAAAATGTTTCATTATGGTGTTTTTGAGGACTAGGGATACAGTAGAACGCATGCCTCCTTTCCGCTCAAATAATTGGCGTAACCCTGCAATATATTGAACCACCCGTCGCCTTGCGCATTTAAGGAAAGAACTTGTCCATTGTCAAAAAAGTGACGAGTGGATAGACGCACGCCATCCCACAACGGCCAGCCGCCCAGTTTGCAGATGCCCATTTTATAGAACAGGTATTGCACGCTTCCGAGCCTGCGAACGTGTCTGGAAAAAAATCTCCACCCGGTTAAGGAAGATGACAGATTTCGTGGGTTGTATTTTTTTCTGCACCTCGTTCTTCGGCCTACACCCTGCAATAATGAGCGGCGCGCTCCAAAAGAAAGAAGGGCACCACAAAGCCCCTAACACTTCAACATCTTTCTTAACCATTAAAATGTAAATCATGGTACGCATTCAACAGTTAGCGCCGACGCTTATTGATGCCTTACAGGCCGTTGAACAGGGCTGCAGGCGAGTTCAGGACGACGGGCATTTTTACCCCGTAATGGTCGAATGGCTGAAATTAGGAGCCCAAGACCATTGTATAGGCTGTTTGGCCACCTCTACCTTTATGCAACTATCGAATAAGACAGGTAAAGACATTCTCAATTGTTTTTCGGACGCTGTATTAGCTTACCCTTACGAGCCAAACAATCGGCCAAGCATATTCGATATCGAAGAAGGCCGCAGTAAGGAAGGGCTAACTGAGTTTCACTACTTCGAGGCGGCAGTGGACAGCCTCCGACACAATGAATTATTTCCCTTACTAAAATTTTATGGTTTGGATCAGCATACAAACGCAGAACAGGCAATTGTTTGGTATAGGAAAAATAATACATGGCCACTTGATTGCTATACCACAAGAAAGGAACTTCTTCCTTACGCAGATTTTATCAAAAATCAACTGATTCCTAAAATACAGGAGTTAATCAACTAATCTTTTATCGCGACAGCCATAAACACAATCGGCCCTATCCCGGACGCCGAGGCTGCCGCATCATCCACCAATTCCTTCATAATTAAACGAAACAAACATGTTACAAATTAAACAACTTGCGCCGAGCATTACCCATGCCATTAAAGCCGTTGAACAAGGTTGCCGGAAAATACAGGACGACCCGGATTTTGTACCTGAAATGTGGACATACATGACCATTGACGGCACAAGCTGTTTGGGATGCCTGGCCACCAGCACCCTATTGCAACTCACCAACAATTCCGCAAAACAGATCGTTAAACGCTTTTCACCGCACGACCGCCGATCGGACAAATTTCCGTTGGACAGGGCGGCTGCTTATGGTATTGAGCTGGATAAAAGCAATATCACCATGAGCGACTTTTTTTATTTTGAAACTTCTATCGACAGCCTGCGCCACAGTGAACTGATGCCTTTACTTGAATTTTACGAAATGGAAAACCATCAATTTGCTTGCGAAGCAGACGAATGGCTGTATCAGCACCAAACCTATACACTGGGAATAAATACAACAAAAGCCGACCTATTGAAGTATGCCGATTTTTTAGCAGGCCAGTTCATTCCAAAATTGGAATTATGGTTTTCCGATAAATAATCCCCCGGACCGCAGCATCACCTCCGGCTTTTCTTTCAAAGGCCGGGAGCTGCCGCCCTGGGCGGGCGGCAGCTTTGCTATTTTATAGATGCGAATCATATTCCAATTGGATTTGCCATGCCTTTGGGCAAGACCATGCCCAAGAATAAGCCGATGGTACACGGTGGTGAATTTATCACCTTTTAGATCCTGCTTATATACGAGTATAGAGACAAATGTACTTTAGGCAAGTGATGCGCCAGGCCGGGCCGTAGACCTGCCGCTTGCCACAACTCCCCCACACAGCAGGACAACGGCGCCGCTAAAGTGCCACGAGGGGCAGCCTGTCACAACACTTGCAGAGAACGCCTCCCGCCCATCTGCAACCGACGCAGGATAAACATTAAATCATATTGCATTGCTTGTTGAAGAAGGGCGGGGCGTAAATATTTCATCCTGCAAACAGTCACTACAAAGAAAAGGCATCATAGAGACCATCCACTTCTAAGACCCCACTTTACAGACCTGGTATTGCATGCTTCCGAGCCTGCGAACGTGTCTGGAAAAAAATCTCCACCCGGTTAAGGAAGTTGACAGATTTCGTGGGTTGTATTTTTTTCGGCGCCCCTTTCTCCGGCCTCCAGCCTGCAATAACGAGCGGTACGCTCCAAAAAGAAAGAACGGGCCGCATAGCCCGCTGCCTATCAACCACATTCCTAACAATTAAATCAACAAATTATGGTACGTATTAAGGACGTTGCGCCTACCGTTATTGATGCGCTAAAAACCGTTGAGCAGGGTTGCCGGAAAATTCAGGAAGACACCCAGTTTTCGCCGATGATGTCCACCTTTATGGAAATTGAAAATGGTATTTGCTTCGGTTGCCTCGCCACCTGCACGCTCATGAAATTGACCGGCAAAACCGCCACGGAACTAATTCCCCATTTTCCACCCGAGAGCATCAAGGCATCGAACGACCCCGCCGGAAGAAGGGACGCCTTCGGTTTTGAAAGCGATACGGTCGATTTCCAACGTTTCGAATACGCGATTGACAGCCTGCGCGATAATGAACTTTACCCCTTATTGAGCTACTACGGACTATTCGCGCATGAGAATGCGTTAGAAGCGATTACGTGGCTAACAGAACACCACAAAGAAACGCTCACTGATCCCTCCACGAAAGACGATCTCCGCCGGTATGCCGATTTTTTGCATGACGTGTTTATCCCAAAAATCGAAAGCTGGTTTGCGGCCTAACTGCCTCCATTTATTCACAATTAAACAAAAAATCATGTTGCAAATAAGAACACTGGCGCCGACACTAATCGACGCGCTGAAAGCCGTTGAGCTGGGCTGCCGAAAAGTGCAGAATGACCCCTTTTTTGTACCTGAAATGCTCGAATGGATGACCATATGCGACGACGTTTGCTTCGGTTGTTTGGCTACGATAACCCTTATGCACCTCACCGGTAAATCAGGGGCCGATGTTGTTAACAGTTTTGACCCCGAATCGTTCCCTTCCGACAAAGCCATTGGCGAGCGAGCCGCGGCTTTCGGCCTCTACCTCCCGATAGACAATTTCTATTATAGTGATGTTTCCCTTTTTGAAAGGGCCATCAATTACCTCCGCGAAGGCACACTATCGCCACTACTGGAGTTTTATGGTTTGCACACCCATCCCAATGCAATCAGTGCCGCCGAATGGCTAAACCAAGACCAGAACCCTACGCCGGATTTTGGCACCACAAAGGATGATCTTTTACTATACGCTGATTTTATAAAGGACGCATTGATACCCAAGATAGCAACCAGTTTTGCAGATTAACCTGCGGCTGTTTACTCTGCTAACAATTCAATCTAAGATCAAACTCGGCAATACGATACTCTTTTTTTCACTTCAAATCGAACATCATGGTACACATCAAAACGCTGGCACCAACAATTTTGGACGCCTTGACAGCGGTTGAACAGGGTTGTAGGAAAGTAAAAAACGACCCGCTTTTTACTCCCGAAATGAACCAATGGATGATCATTTCAAAGGGAATTTGTTATGGTTGCTTAGCCACCACGACGATCATGCAACTGGTGGATAAATCACCAAAAGATATCATTGATAGTTTTATTCCTGATCCCCTCGACACCTACAAATCGCCTGTCGAACGCGCGATCGCTTATGGCCTGCAAGCGGCAACCGAAAATGTAGCGAACGCCGATTTTTCAGATTTTGAAAATGCCATTAACAACCTGCGCACAAGTGATATTATGCCTTTGTTGAAGTTTTACGGCCTCGACAACCATCCAAACGCCGAGAAAATTGCAGCCTGGCTATTTGACTACCAAGGCTTCGCCCTCTACAGCGATGCCACGAAAGAAAAGCTGATCGAATACGCGGAATTTTTACGGTCCAAACTTATTCCACAATTGAAATCCTTACTTGAATTAAACTAATCAACTATGGTACACATAAAACAATTAGCGCCTACCATTATTGACGCGCTGAACGCCGTTGAGCAGGGTTGCCGGAAAATACAAAATGACCCCAATTTTACGCCTCAAATGTCCGCATGGATTACGGTCGTTTCCGATGAAATTTGTGTGGGTTGTTTGGCTACCTGTACACTCTTGCAACTTTCCAACAAAACCGGAAAGGATATTCTCGCTCGATTTTCCCGCTTCTCCAATCCGATACATGTTTCAGATCGGGCATCCGTGTACGGTATTGAGGAAAACGCCTATGACGAGAACTTCACCGATTTTTCCTTCTTTGAAGCTGCCATCGACAGCCTTCGACACAGCGAGCTGCTACCATTGCTTAAGTTTTATGGATTGGACCAGCATCCCAACGCAGCAGAAGCCATAGAGTGGTTTAACCACGCCGATACATTGGGCTACGGGACCGGAAAACGCCCCCTTATTTTATATGCCCGCTTCATAAAAAATAAGCTATTGCCCCGGGTACAGCAGTGGTTTTGTTAGGCCACCGCATAGGCGACGGCAGCGCCTGTTTCCGGCAGTCCATGCGGAAGGCCGGAAAGCTGCCGCCTGACAGCGGCAGCTTGTTCATGTTGAAGAACAAGGAAATATTTTAGAACAATGGCATTTGAATTTTTCCGGGCATGGCCATGCCCAAGATCTATTCCTGAATAGACAATTATACAGACCTACATGCGTGCGCTTACTTTTTTAAGAACAGGACCTTATAGACTTCACATATCGTAGACCTTACGGCTTAGACCGGGTACTGACTTCCTTCCGAGCCTGCGAACGGTTGCTGGAAAAAAATCTCCACCGACTGCAGGTGCCACCACTACGCTGGTGGCTGTTCGATGTGTCGGTCGTATTTTTTTCTGTCGCAACGTTCTGCGGCCTCCAGGATTCAGTAATGAGCGGTGCGCTCCAAAAGAAAGAAGGGGCTGCCTTAGCCCATCTCCACACCATCTTTCTTAACGATAAAATTAAAATCATGGAACAAATGAAAGCTTTAGCGCCTACCGTTATCGACGCTCTCAACGCTGTTGAACTGGGTTGCCGAAAAGCAGTAAACGACACGTATTTCAGCCCATACATGCACGCATGGATGCGCATTTTCGACGGCACCTGCCTCGGGTGCCTGGCCACCGCAACGCTGATGCACCTAACGCAAAAAACCGGGAAGGATATTGTGAAGCGGTATGCTTCCGCTTTCGTTATTGGTTCGTTGCCGGTACCTGAAAGAGTATCGACCTACGGCCTACAAGAGGATTACAATGATTTTGTACTATTCGAAAACGCCGTTGACAGCCTTCGAAGGGGTGATCTGTTACCACTTTTGGAACTCTACGGGTTGTCGAAACACCGCAGCGCAAACGAAGCGATCACGTGGCTGCATGGACACCATACGTATTTCGAGGACTTCACCACTACAAAGGAAGAAATGTCGATCTACGCCGATTTTGTCAAAGATGTGTTGATGCCGAAAATGCGGGGATGGTTTGTTTGGCAATAGTTAGTGGCAGCAGTTGGCGTGAAGTTTCCGGCTTTCATTGGGAGCCGGAAGCTGCCGCCTGTTGGCGGCAGCTTGGTCATTTTATAGAACCGGGTTCGCATATTTGAAAATTGGCCGTTGTGATGGTATCGGCACGACATGCCCAAGACCTCTTTCTATCCTTGCGGCCCTTGCTCCCGCTGGAGATTCAGTTAAACCTCATGCCGTACGTTATAGACCATCGATCCACGCTTTTTCTAGCCCGTGCCAAACCGTTAGACATTGCAGACACGACATTTTTAAGACCAGTTGTATTGAATGCCTTCCGATCCTGCGAAATGCGGCTTGAAAAAAATCTCCACCCGGACGGTGTCCTGCGGTGCAGGACCAAAGGAATGGCGGGTCGTATTTTTTCCTGCGCCAATTTCTACGTCCTCCAGGATTCAATTAATGAGCGGTGCGCTCCAAAAGAAAGAAAGGGCGCTATCAAAGCCCGACACCATTAACATTTTCTTTCACCAATCAAATTAAAACACATGGTAAACATCAGGACATTAGCACCAACACTAACGGACGCACTACACGCCATTGAGCTGGGTTGTAGGAAAGTTCAGGACGACCCGCATTTTCAGCCCAATATGAGCAAGTGGTTGGTTCTCTTACCAAACGGTATCTGCATGGGATGTTTGGCCACCTGTACACTGATGCAGTTGGCGAATAAAACAGGCAAGGATATTTTAGAACAGTACGCCCCCGGCGCGCTAACAACCGCAAAGGAAATTACAGATCGGTCGGCTGCTTTCCAAATCGAGGAAGGGCGGAGCAAATCGCAGAGCAGCGAGTTTGCATCCTTCGAATGTGCAATCGATTCCCTGCGTCACGGTGAAATATACCCCCTGCTTGAGTTTTATGGATTGCATAAGCACCGCCATACGCGTACAATCGAGCATTGGCTAATAGATAACCTAACCCGTTCAGTTGGATATAACGGTATGAAACAAGAATTACTTGACTATGCCGATTTTTTAAAAGATAAACTCATTCCCAAAATACAGGAACTTTTCCCACCCACAGAGAGCGACTAAGCCGTTAAACCGCCAATTCTTAATCTCTTAAATGAACAATATGGAACAATCAATTAAAGAGCTTGCACCTACCATACTATTTGCCTTATTAGCTGTTGAAGCCGGTTGCAGGAAAATACAGGAGGACAAACACTTCATCGTGGACATGGGAACCTGGATGACGATAACCGATGAAGCCTGCAGGGGCTGTTTGGCCACCGCTACATTTATGCAGCTATGCAACAAATCCGGCCTTGACATATGCAATAGCTTTTCTCCAAAAGCAATTACCCCTCATAAGGCAGCCATTGACCGCAGGTATGCATATGGAATAAAAATGGATCGAAGGGAATATGATAATTTCGAATGTTCCATCGACAACCTCCGCCACTTTGAACTATATCCTTTACTTCGGTTATACAATTTGGATGAGCATCCAAATGCTGAAGAAGCAGAAATATGGCTACTGAATCACGAAGGAAAACGGCTGCGTGAAGGAACCACAAAAACCGACTTGCTTTCGTATGCTGATTTTATAAAACAGCAACTGATTCCTAAAGTGCACACCTACTTTTTCTAAACCATCTTACCGCGGCAATTTGAAAAGCTACCGGCTTCTTTTTGGAAGTCCGGAAGCTGCCGCCCTGGGCGGGCGGCAGCTTCGTTATTTTATAGATGCGAATCATATTCCAATTGGATTTGCCATGCCTTTAGGCAAGACCATGCCCAAGAAACTGCCGATGCTACACGGTAGGGAAGGTATCACCTGTTAGATCCTGTTTAAATACAGCATAAAGACAAATGTACTTTAGGCAAGTGATGCGCCAGGCCGGGCCGTAGACCTGCCCCTTATCGCACTTCCCCCACACAGCAGGACAACGGCACCGCTAAAGTGCCCATAAGGGCAGCCTGTCACATCACTTGCAGACGATGCCTCCCGCCCATCTCCAACCGACGCGGTATGGGCATTAAACTATTTTGCACCGCTTGTTGCAGAAGGGCGGGACGCACATACATCATCCTGCAGACAGCCACTACAAAGAAACCGCATCATAGAGACCGGCCAATTTCAAGACCCCATTTTACAGACGCAGTATTGAATGCCTTCCGAGCCTGCGAAATCTTGCTTGGAAAAAATCTCCACCCATTCGGTGTCCTGCTTTGCAGGACGGCTGCATAACGTGGGTAGTATTTTTTCCGGCGCAAATTTCTGCGGCCTCCAGGATTCAATTAATGAGCGGTGCGCTCCAAAAGAAAGAAAGGGCGCAGCAAGGCCCTCCATCAACATCTTTCTTAACAATTTAAATCTATCGTTATGCCACAATCAATCGGCACAATTTACAAAGACGCCACCACAGGAACCAGCCAAAACGGTAAAAGTTATATCTCTTTTACGTTGGTCGAAACACACAGTTTTAAAAACAAGCAAGGGGAACGCGTGTATCAAAACACCTTTTACAACTGTGTGTATTGGAACAAGTCCGGCTTAGCCCCTTACCTCAAAAAAGATACCCTGTTAAAAATTGACGGAATTGTGAGTGCAAATACCTATACGGACGGCGCAGGCGATGTAAAAGCAGGATTAAACTTCACCGTGCAGGAGTTGAACTTTATCCACCTGCCCAAACCAAAATCACAGGGCGAAGTTGCTGAAGAACCGTTTTTTGAACCGGCAGACGAAAACGAGTTTTAGCATTTTTATGGGTAAGCCACTGTAAACAAAGCGGGAGCTGCCGCCCGCTTTTTTCTTCCTCTTTTTTCACCGGTCAACTTTCTTTAACCATTACACGCTTTATGATGACAAATAACGAGCTATTCACGCACTGTTCAAAACTGATAAACTCAATCAATTTTTCCGAGCTGGTCAACGAACGTTTTACGGAAGCGATAAAAAACGGTGATCTGCAAAAAGCAAACGAACAGGGAACCAGCCATTGCCTGCCGCAATTGATTGTTTATAGCACACTGGCCCAATACGTGGAGCAATTTCGAAAAACCATACCCAGCCGGCTAACCGAATCAGAAAGATTGCGTCCGGTCTTGTAAAAAGGCCGGCCCGCAATACCACCAGCCATTTTAAACCAATTAAAATAATACGTTATGGAGTACAAAATCAATATTTTTTTCAAAGGCAAGTTATTATTTGCCACTGATCCTGCAACGACAAAGACCATCGACGAGCTGCAAAAGCTGTTTAATGTCTTGAACCCAAAGTTTCCACAAGAAGAAGGGTATTCCCTTGATGTATGCTTATCTGTTCTTAAGTTTTCCCGGGCAGCATGGCTCGGCCTTACCAATCCCAGCAGCCAGATTATTATTGTTTTAAAACATTAACCGCAAAACCTGCATCATGAACGCACCAACAACATCACAGCCATTAATTACAGTTTCTATCCCCCAGTTAGTAGGCAAAGAGATCGAGGGGCTTATTGCCCAGGTCACCGGCCCGAAATGGTTTGCGGAAGGCTATGAGCCCAAATGGCGCAAACTTAAAAAAGTAGTCCGCAAAAAGATGCATCAACAATGGTGTATTATACTACACTGGCATAAAGAGGAAGGCGATTCCTGCGACTTTACCGGCGGGGGCGAAGGCCCAACCGCCGACGATATAAAGATTCAGTTTACCGTAGAAGAGTTTGCCAACATTCAACCACCCATTAACCACTAACGTATGAAAGCAACCGAACAGTCCATCTTTTTAGACAAACCGGAAACATTGGAAACCGTCTCTTTTAGGACGACCGTCTGGAAAGACCCGGATGGAAACGATAAAGACTGGTCCTTTTTGTTTACTACCGGCTGCTGCCTTACAGAAGCATTTGACAACAGCCAATTTGAAACGTTCAAAACCCGACAAAAAATGATCGAGCGCTTTGATGCATTATATGCCAGCTATCGAAATAAGGGATTTAAAACGCGGGATGAACTGGGCATGAAAGAAGTAGGCAATTGCCACGATGAGATTTTTTTAAACTATCGTATGCAATTGATTGACCTATACCTGACGGCACTGGTAAAACAATGCAATATTCCACCGGAGAACGGCTAAGTAAAGCCGCCCGGTGGCTCCGGGAAGCTGCCGCCCTGTCGGGCGGCAGCTTGTGCATTTTATAGAGAAAAAGAACTTTGGCGCAACGGCCGGGGTCAATTGGCACAGGACCATGTGAAAGACGCAGCTTATTATCCAGCTTCCGCAGGATCTAACCGCAAGCCGAGCGCCAGGCCGAGCTGTGATCCAGCGCCAATGGCAGACCACCTCCGCACTCCCACAGGACGACGGAACCGCTAACGTACCTACGGGGGCTGCCTGTCACACGGCTTGCAGCATACAGCCACGGCCACCCGTCTGCGCCTCACCACCGACGCCCAGGCACTTAAGAGACGGGCGGCGGCAAAACCTTTTATTATAAAGTCCCTCCCATTCAATGGCGATTCACTTGTAAGATACCCACCTTATAGAATCTCTTATTGCATACTTACGAGCCTACGAACGGGGCTTGCAAAAAATCTCCACCCGGTTAGGGCAGGCGACATAGTACGCGGGTTGTATTTTTTTCTGCGCCCCGTTCTACGGCCTCCAGCCTGCAATGATGAGCGGTGCGCTCCAAAAAGAAAGAAGGGGACACACACCACCTCGCATTTTTCTACCTGTTTACCGAACCTACAAACATTTAGCGATGCAGATCAAATTTGAAGTTGCCGAACTCGAACACTGGATAAATGAACAACTGGAACGAACAGACGAATGTGCAAACGAACGGTTTAAAGACGCATTGCGCAGGTCGCTTACTTATATACGTGGTAGCCGAAAAGAAAAACACAGCGTTTCCGATTTCAAGAACTGGATAAATACCTACTTGGAATCTGCCGACAATTCACTACACGACCAACACAAAGAAGGCTTTACTATGGCCCTCGAACATGTCCTCTTTAAAACCGGGCGATACAAGGGGTATAACGATAATTATTGGATAAAAACCGGCTTTGCCAAATGGGTGGCCGATGGTCGGCCCGATGTGGCGGATATGAGTTTCTACACCTACGGTCCGACCGGCCAACAATACAACCGGCACTACTACTAAAACCGAAAACCACCTATCCACTTTTATTAATGATGCGCAAAACCATATTTTATGAAGGTAGTTCAGTTTAGTATCCCGCTTTCCGTTCTCTTGTTTATCCTGTCAGTACTAGAGGTAATTTTCATACGCCTGTTTATAAAGTTTATCAAGGATAAACGCAACCGTACAGCCCGCGCACGCCTGAAAAATAATCAGCACCACGCTGAGCCTTCCTGTACTGATCTAACCAGCGAACGCGTGTATCTAAAAACGTTGGCAAAAATTAACCGCTCTTATGCCGGAAAAATCATTGTGAGCAGGTCATTGTATAGCGAGGTATATTTTTTCACAGAAAACTAATAACACGTAAAATATCAGAAGCGCCAAAAAATGAATACAAACGATAAAAAAAATGAGTTATGGAACAGAAACAATTTACCGAACATGATCTTTTAAACTTTTGGGAAAGCATTGGCAAAAAAAACCATTGGATCAGACAAGCCTATGATCCCCCATTTGATAAATCGTGTCTGCGCAAATGCAACAGCCTCGAAGAGCTGCAAGCCTTCATTGCTCATGGCAACTGGTGCCTCGGTCAGGGCTTCTATTATAAAAACATCTGCTTTATTAACCAAAT
>CBIHPC010000099.1:0-19435 GCA_966211305.1 uncultured Niastella sp. | reverse complement strand
GTGAAGTAAGGGATAACCGCGATTTCGACCGCGTTATTGAAATGGTTAAGGGGGTGAATGAACTGGGTATGGAAGTTTGCTGTACACTCGGCATGCTTACCGATACGCAGGCTCAAAAACTGGCCGATGCCGGTTTATATGCGTACAATCATAACCTCGATACGTCGAAAGAATACTATAAAGAGATCATTTCTACCCGCACATACGACGACCGTCTTGAAACGCTCGACAATGTGCGTAAAGCCGGTATCTCTGTCTGCTGCGGGGGTATCGTTGGTTTGGGCGAAACCCATGCCGACCGTATTAAAATGCTGCATACGCTGTGCACCATGCCCGAGCATCCTGAAAGCGTGCCCATCAATGCACTGGTTGCGGTAGAAGGCACACCGCTGGAAAGCAATCAGAAAGTTGACGTTTGGGATATGGTGAAAATGATAGCAACCGCCCGCATCCTGATGCCCAAGGCCATGGTACGCTTAAGCGCAGGCCGTGCTACCATGAGCGTTTCTGACCAGGCATTATGTTTTATGGCTGGCGCCAACTCCATCTTCACCGGGGAGAAATTACTGACCACACCGAACCCTTCGTTCGATGAAGATAAAGCGATGTTCGATCTGTTGGGACTTACTCCGCGTGAAGCATTCAAAGAAGAAAAGGTGCTTGCGTAATTCAGGAACCGAAGCAGGAAGTAAGAAATAATAAGTAGGAAATACAAAATACAGAAGTCCGAAACAGGTTGTACTAAATACCGGTTTCGGACTTTTATTTTTTACTCATTTGTTCTTCTCTATTTCATACATAAGACTTACTTCTTACTTCATCAACCTGCGAAGAACAAAAGAAATTTACTTTGGGAATATACTACTATCCAGCACATCAGCTATTTCCTTACAGAAATACTGCTTACCATCCATTACCAGCATAATGGCTTTCACCATTTCGTCGCCGGAAGAATTTTTGGTAACATAGCCGTTGGCGCCGGCATGCATAAGGGCGCTTACGTAGGGAAGATCGGTGTGAACTGAGATCCCGATAATGCGAATGTCATCGGTGAAACCGCGGATAGCACGGGTTGCTTCAATTCCGCTGATGGGCTCCATATTGATATCCATCAAAACAACATCGGGCGAAAGCGTTTTACAGGCTTCTATGACCTGTGACCCGTTTTCGCATATGGCAATAATAGAAAGCCGTTTATCCCTGCTTAGCAGCAGGTTCCAGGCTTCACGTACCAGTTTGTGATCATCTGCTATAATCACTTTGATCATTAAGAAAAGGTTTATAATGGCAAAAATTAAGATTACTCAATTTGTAGGATAAACAATACTTCATACCCCTTAAATTTTAAAAGTTTAAGGAAAGCGGTTAATATCATTTAAGGGGAAACAATTACTTATTTCGCCCGCCCTGGCCGAAATAATCGTTTAGCCTGAGGTTTAAGCCGAACTGGTTAAAGGAAGAATTATTTTGATAATAACTCCTCGCGTAGCGGATCTGGATTTTTTTGAATAACACGCCAACACCCATCGAAAAACCGTTTAGTCCGTTGCCGGCGTTCGTTACATTCAATTCTTTTCGGCGGAGGTAATTATATCCTGCAGTTATTTCTACTTTATCGCCAATGTATAACTGCGTGGAAAGTATAACATGTCTGAAAAACTTGTCAAATATATATTTTTTTTCCTTGCTATCCTGTGCCAGGCCGGTTTCATCGTTAAATAAAGTGTCATTGTAACGAGTATTGTACTGATGTAACTGGAAAAAAGTTAAAGAAAACTGTAATGGTGCTTTGGCCAGCCTTTTTGAAATACCCAGTTGCAGGTCGAAAGGGAGATCACCGGCGCTGCTGCCTGCATATTGCTTTACCTGCGCCCCCATATTTTTAGCAACCAGCGATGCCTGCCATAAATGGGCGGTATCGCTATAGGTTATGCCAACATCCATAGCAATACCCGACGAACGATATATGCTATACGCCGAATGAATAAATTTAGCAGTTACTCCATAATGCCAGTGTTCGCCATACTGCCGGGTAGCGCTTAGCTGTACCACATAATCATTCGGCCGCATGGTGCCCAACACATTGCCAGCCATATCGGTTTCGGCAATAGACCCATAACTAAAAAAGTTAATGCCTGCAGCAAAGGTGGTGGCGATAGATGGTTTGTAAAACCCCGCCATTACATGATAATTCTTTATACCCGCATAGAAGCTGTTAAATACCATCGATGTTTGGGTATGCATGGCCGGGCGCAGTAAAGCCGGATTATGGAAAGCAAGGCCGATATCGGCGGTTTGATTTGAAATGTTAATGCCGCCTAACGCGGTGAGTTGGGGCGTATTCGAAAGCTTCAGAAAATTATAAACAGTATTACCCCCTAATGTTTGCGCATTTGCACCGTGCAGGCACGGCATATGGCAGGATAAATAAAATAATATAAGCAGCTTATTGTGCATGTACGCTTTCATCCGCCAAAGGCTTGCCATAAGCGGATCGCGTACGAAAATAGCTAAAAATAATGTGCTAATCTGCTAATTAATGATCACGCAGCTTCGGGAAGGTATTGCCATGAACTACAGGGCGGCTGTACGGAGCCCGGCCATTCAGCTATACCATAAAAAAAAATTCCTCCATTGAAATGGAGGAATTTCTTTAACCCTTAAAACAACCAACATGAAAAAAAATCTCGGTTGAATATTTATAACAGGGTTTAATATTTATTTGTTCAATGATGTTCTTAAACATCAGATTAAAATCTTGTTAAAGAGGCTGAACGCCTAAAGCGCAACGCTGAACGCTTGATTCCGGATTTCGAAATAATTACCTCTCTTGCAGGCTTGCGCGTTTCAGCATTAAAGAGGGATTAGATATCCGGTGTTGCGCGTTAAGTGTTCAACGCAATATCAATCACCTGCTGCATTGTTTTCACATAGTGAAAAGTGAGCCCTTTTATAAATGCCGGTTCAATTTCCTTAATATCGCGCTCATTCTGCCAGCACAAAACGATTTCCTTTAAACCGGAACGGCGGGCCGCCAGTACTTTTTCTTTTATTCCCCCTACCGGCAACACCTGACCGCGTAAGGTAATTTCACCGGTCATGGCCAGGTAAGGTTTCACCCTTTTACCGGTCAATGCCGACGCAATGGCGGTCATTATCGTGATCCCTGCGCTGGGGCCATCCTTTGGTACGGCGCCTTCGGGCACGTGCACATGAATATTTTTCTTTTCGAACAATGCCGCATCGATGCCCATTTTTTTAGCATTCGATTGCAGATAGGTCAATGCGGTGGTGGCGCTCTCCTTCATCACATTGCCGAGGTTACCGGTGAGCTTTAGTTCACCTTTGCCATCACTCAAACTGGTTTCCATAAACAGAATATCGCCACCTACGTAGGTCCAGGCCAAACCAATAGATACACCGGGTATATTGGCTGCCTTATATATTTCATTATTGTATTTAGGCTTGCCGAGGATCTTCTCTACATCTTTTTCGGTAAATATTGGCTTTACCGCATCATTCATCGCATACTCTTTCGCTTCATAACGCATGATGGAAGCCAGGTATCGATCGAGCTCACGCACGCCGCTTTCCCTGGTGTAATCCTGAATGATCTTTTGCAGTACGGGATCGGCTATTTTAAAATCAACCTTTTTCAAACCATGCGCGTCTTTTTGTTTTGGCACCAGGTGGCGTTTCGCAATCTGCACTTTTTCTTCCACTGCATACCCGCTGAGGTGAATGATCTCGAGGCGGTCGCGCAGGGCTGGTTGAATATTATTGAGATCGTTGGCCGTTGCAATGAACAATACCTTGCTGAGATCATACTCCAGCTCGAGGTAGTTATCGTAGAAAGAATGGTTCTGTTCAGGGTCAAGCACTTCAAGCAAAGCCGAGGACGGATCGCCGCGGAAATCGTTCCCGACCTTATCAATTTCGTCGAGGATAATAACCGGGTTCGATGATTTCAGCTTGCGCAGCAATTGGATAACCCGGCCCGGCATGGCGCCGATATAGGTTTTGCGGTGACCGCGGATCTCGCTTTCATCGTGTAAACCGCCGAGACTCACGCGGCCGTATTTACGTTGAATGGCCGTGGCAATGCTGCGGCCAAGCGAGGTTTTACCAATTCCCGGCGGGCCTACAAAACAAAGGATCGGGCTTTTCATGTCACCCTTCAGTTTCAGCACGGCCAGGTATTCGAGCAGGCGCTCTTTTACCTTATCCATTCCGTAATGGTCGTGGTCCAAAACCTTTTTCGCTTTCTTCAGATCATACTGGTCTTTGGTTATCTCATTCCAGGGCAGATCGAGCATAAGATCGAGGTGATTATACACCACCGAGTAATCGGGGGTGCTGGGGTGCATCCGCTCCAGCTTCTCTATACCCTTTTTGAACATTTCCTTTGCAGACTCGGGCCATTTCTTGGTTTCGGCCTTTTTCTGCATTTCCTTTATTTCCCGCTCATTGTTATCGCCGCCCAGCTCCTCTTTTATGCTCTTCATTTGCTGTTGCAGGAAATACTCGCGTTGCTGTTTATCGAGCTCCGTTTTGGTTTTGGTGGTCACCTTGTTCTTGAGTTCGGCAAACTGCAATTCGCGCTGTAACAGTTTCATTAACAGATCGGCGCGGGTTTCAATATTGTTCAGTTCCAGCAGCTTCTGTTTTTCGGTGAGCTCGGTGTTCAGGTTGCTCGAAATGAAATGTATTAGGAAGGAAGGGTTCTCGATATTGCGCAGGATGATGGAAGCCTCGGAAGGAATATTGGGCGAAAGCTGAATGATCTGCCCCGCCAGTTCCTTGATATTGGCCACATAGGCGCTAAAATCTTCATTTTTAGGGGCTTCGTCTTCTTCCAGCAGTTCTACCTGGGCCTTGAAATACGGTTCTTCGGAAGTTATACTCATAACTTTGAACCGGCGTTTGCCCTGAATGATAACGGTGGTGCCGCCATCGGGCATTTTGATCATTTTTATGATCTTGGCTACAGTGCCAATATCTTCCAGGTCTTTAACAACAGGATCTTCTACATTACTGTCTTTTTGCGCTATAACTCCTACCAGTTTGTCAGCTTTATAAGCGTCGTTTACGGCTTTTATGCTTTTATCGCGACCCACGGTTATTGGCAGCACCACACCGGGGAACAATACTGTATTACGTAGTGGTAACAGGGGCAGTTCTGATGGAATGACTATATCTGTATTGTTATCTCCTTCATTTTCATTCAGGGGAATAATAGGTATAAAATCCATTTCATCTTCAGGCGTGAATAAATATTTCGCTTCTTTCATTACTTAGATTATCTGTGACAAAATAACATACTCTTACTTAAAATACCATGAATTGAAGGCAATTGCCATATATGTCAAGTTTAATGCCAGTGCAATAAAGGCATAGTAATCAAGGGGATTGCTACCTGTTTTGGCAGAAATTTCAGACAAAAGGAGTTAATGGAAAGAATATCAGGGATATATCGGAAGTTATGGTTTTTAATGGGTGTTTTCGCTTGTAGTTGCCAGTTACCGGGAAGGCAATACAGGTTGCAGGTTACAGGGAATACAGAATACAGGCTATAAGTTGCAAATTGCAGGTTTCATGGAACACAGATTGCAGGGAATAAAACGCTTCAGGTCAGATTTATGTCAGGTACCGGCATCCGGGAACGGTACCCTGCAAGCTGAACACTGTAACCTGAAACAGCAACTTAATACCCCTTTCGCTTCAATTATAACGTAAGAGTATAAGATAAAACAAAAAAGCCCCTCTTGGGAGGGAGCTTGCCAGATCAAACCGTTTTATGGGGGTAATTACCATTTGTCAACTTCTTCGCCTGCGTCAGCAGCAGAACCTGCGCCATTGCCTGAAGCGGTAGTGGCAGCGGGAGCGCTGGCCTGGTAAACCGGAGCTTCAGCTACTTCATCGATATCATTTTCTGCAACCTCCACCTGATCGTGATTGTAGGCATCAAAATCAAAATTGGGCATCAGCTCTGTTTTCACATAATCTACTGCTTCGGTCAATGCCTTTAAGAATTTGTTGAAATCTTCTTTGTAAAGGAAGATCTTGTGCCTGTCGTACCCGTTTTCGTTGAATTTTTTGCGGCTCTCCGTAATGGTAATGTAGTAATCATTTCCACGGGTAGCCCTCACATCAAAGAAGTAGGTTCTTCTTTTCCCAGCTCTTATGCGTTTGCTATAAACGCTTTCCATTCGTTTGTCGTTGTTTTCGTACGCCACAGTCATTTAAGTTTTGCAGTTAACAATTATCAAATTTTCACAAAAAAAAGCGTTACAAATATAATATTGTTTTAGAATCAACAAAATTTCATTAGCCTTTTACGAAGTAATTTCCCTTATTTATCCCCAATTGTGGGTGGTTTTAGCTTTCTTCCCGCTCCTGTTGCAGCTGTTGTTCGTATAAATACGCATACAAACCGTTTAATGACAATAATTCATTATGTGTTCCGGTCTCCACAATTTTGCCATCATCGAGCACTACGATGGCATCAAAATCGAAAAGTGTAAAAATGCGGTGGGTAATGATGATGGCAGTCTTATGTTGAAGATAGATACTCAGGTTGCCCAGTATTTCTTTCTCGGTTCGCGCATCAACCGCACTTAAACAATCATCGAACACCACAATTTGGGGATCCTTGGCCAGCGCCCGGGCTATAGAAATACGTTGTTTTTGTCCGCCACTGAGAGTTACGCCCCGCTCCCCTACCATGGTGTCGTATTTTTCGTGAAAATGCGCTATTTCCTTTTCAACACTGGCATAACGGGCGGCCTTTACGGCTGTTTCGTTATTTACTTCTCCGCCAGCTGGCGGACTGAACAGGATATTGTTTTCAATAGTATCGCTGAAAAGGAATACGTCCTGCGGCACATAACTTATCTGGCGGCGCAGTTCCTGCAGGTCCATCTGTTTCAGGTTGGTGCCATCGATGGTCACATTACCCACAGTAGGATCATACATGCGCAACAGCAATTGTGCTATAGTGGTTTTGCCACTACCGGTATGTCCAATGATGGCGATCTTTTGTCCCTTTTTTATATGCAGGTTAAAATGCGTCAGTGCCTGTATGCCGGTATTGGGATATACAAAATCAACATTATCGAAAACGATACTTCCCTCCAGTGCCGGTTTCACTGCATTGGCCGGGTTTTCAATGGCAGGTTCGGTATGCAAAAATTCATTGATCCGTTTTTGCGATGCAGCCGCCCGTTGTATCATGCTGGCCGTCCACCCAATGGCCCCTACCGGAAAAGTGAGCATATTTATGTACATCACAAACTCGGCGAGGGTGCTTATTGAAGTGCCGGCCGGGTCGTAAATGGCATAGATACCGCCGATCATTATGGTAAGCAGGGTGCTGAGGCCAATAAGCAGGGTCATGGATGGAAAATACAGCGCTTCAGTTTTAGCAAGTGCAATAGCGTTCGATTTGTATTCCTCGCTGTTCTTATCAAAGAATTCAAACATCGCTTTTTCCTGCACAAATGATTTTATTACCCTTATGCCCGAATACGATTCCTGTGCATTGGTGGTTAAATCGCTCAACAATGCCTGAATTCGTTCACTCTTTTTATTGATGATGGTATTTACGATATAAATGGTCACTGCCAGAATGGGCAACGGCGCCAGTACATACAGGGTAAGCAACGGGTCTTTTTTCACCATATAATAAACCGACAGCGAGATCAGCGAAACCAGGTTGATCAGGTACATAATGGCCGGTCCCGAAAACATCCTTACCCGGCTTACATCCTCGGCAATGCGGTTCATGAGGTCGCCGGTACTATGCGTTTTGTAGAAATTGGTATCGAGGGTGAGATAATGCTGGAAAATCTGGTTCTTCTGGTCAAACTCAATATGGCGGCTCATTACGATAATGGTCTGCCGCATCAGGAACATGAAAATACCGCGTATAAGGGCCAGCACCAGGATCACGATGCCGCATAAGGCTATAACGGAGATGCCTTTATGCTGTTCGGCAAAACCGATGAAATACTTCACCAGCCAATCGTACTGAACAGGCGTTTTCTTTTGTTCGATGCCGAAGGCCCGTTGCACCACATCGAACACATAACCCGTTACCTGGGGAGCCAGCACGGCAAAATAGTTGGAAATAACAATAAACACTATTCCCAGGAAAAGCCGGTACCGGTATTTCCAGAAAAATACATCAAGCGCTTTTAAATGTTTCAACCGCAGGAATTTGACGCGAATTTAAGTTGAAAAGTTAACAGGTTGACAAGGATCCTCCCGGCTCAGCACACTAATTATTTGTTAACTCATCCATGTTCAAAATCCGCCCTTCCCCGATTACCTTAATCAACTTTGTCACCTTTTAAACTTTATCAACTTGTCAGGTATTCCCCGGCTCTCCTTCCGCCGAACGCTGCTCATTTTTATCAGCCTCTTCTTCCGGCAGCTGATTCAGCGGTCCCTCATCATCATTTTCACGCTGTTTTTTCAGCGTTTCTTCGCGCACCACATCGTAATGGCTGCCGATGCTTGTCTCAAATTCACTGTGCACCTGATCTTTCAGGCCTTCCTGTTTGTGTTTATTCTTTTCCATAGATAAGAATATTCAAAATTTATACCCGGGCGGCCAATGCGGGAGGCTAAAGGCAGAAGGCTAAAGGCGGAGGGCGGAAAGCGGCAAGTCTCGCTGCTGGTTGTAAGCCTGGCGAGGCAGGCCGCCCACATGAACCGCAGCATCAGGAAGCTGCATAAGGGTTAAGCCTTTGGTCTTTAAACGGGTTTCGAATGCAGGACACCGGCGTTAAGCGTTCGGCGTTCGGCCTTCAGCGTTAAACATAAAGCCAGCCTGGTATTGTAATTGCAAAAATGTGACAGATCTAAAAGTTTAACATATGCATATAAAGGATAAAGAATGGTGGAAGGAAACGGTGATCTATCAGGTGTACCCCCGCAGTTTCAAAGACAGTAATGGCGATGGCGTTGGCGATTTACCCGGACTGATCTCAAAACTCGATTATATTAAAAGCCTGGGCGTTGGGCTGGTGTGGCTCAATCCTATATACGCCTCGCCCAATGACGATAACGGATACGATATCAGTAACTATGAAGCCATATCACCCATATTTGGCACTATCTCCGATTTCAATATCCTGCTGGCAGGTTTACATGCCAGGGGCATAAAACTATTGATGGACCTTGTAGTGAACCACACCAGCGATGAACATCCCTGGTTTGTGGAATCGCGGAAATCGCGGGATAACCAGTACCGGGATTATTACCACTGGTGGCCCGCCGAAAAAGGCAAACCGCCGCACCGTTATAGTTTTTTCGATAAGAAAGGCGAAGCCTGGCAATATGATGCCGCAACGGATTCATATTACCTGCATTACTTCAGCAATAAACAACCCGATCTTAACTGGGAGAACCCAAAGGTTCGGCAGGAAATATTTCAAATGATGAAGTTCTGGCTCGATAAAGGCATTGACGGCTACCGGCTCGATGCCATTTCCTATATTTCAAAAGACACTACCTGGCCGGTGGTCACAAAAAAGGAACTGGTTGAAAAATACGACAACGACTGGTCGTACTTCTATGCAAAGGGACCTAAACTGCACGAATACCTGCACGAAATGAACCGGGAGGTTTTAAGCAAATACCCCACTATGGTAACCATTGCCGAAACACCGGGCATTGAAAAAGAAGACGCCCTGAAATTTGTACATGAGGACCGAAAGGAACTGCACATGTTGTATCATTTCAAAGGCATGGGGCTTGGTTATTCAAAAGAAGGTTTTAAACGGCCCGATCCCAAAGGATATTCGCTTCCCGAATTCAAGAAATTATATACCGGATGGAATGATGTATTTGCGAAAGAAGGCTGGGGCACTATTTACCTCGGCAACCACGACCAGCCGCGTATGCTTAGCCGTTGGGGAAACGATGCACCGGAGTTCAGGGTGCCTTCATCAAAACTACTGATGACCTTCCTGCTCACCATGCGCTCAACCCCTATTTTTTACAATGGCGATGAACTGGGTATGGCCAATATAAAGTTTGAAAGCATACAGGACTACCGGGATATTGAAACGCTGTACATGTTCCATTACCTGCAGGCGCAGAATGAAGATGTGGATCAATTCATCAAAGACCAGCAATACGGCGCGCGCGACAACAGCCGTACGCCTTTTCAGTGGAATGCCACTCCCTGCGCGGGCTTTTCTACCTGTGATCCCTGGATACGGGTAAATGCCGACCATGTATACATAAACCAGGAAGCGCAGGATGCCGACGGCAATTCACCGCTTAATTATTTCCGTCACCTGGTGCAGTTAAGAAAAGATCACCCCGAACTTATTTATGGCGAATACCATTTGTACGATGCGGAACACAAACAGGTATATACTTATACCCGCACCCTCGGGAAAACAGCAACACTGATCATTCTTAATTTTTCAAACGACCTGGTGCAATACACTATTCCCAAAACCCTGCATAAAAAAGAGTTTCAGCTTATCAGCAATAACGAAACTTCCCTGCAACAGGAAGGTCATGAGCTTGCCCTGCTGCCATGGCAGGCGCTGATATTCAAGTTGAAATAGTAGAATAAAGACAACAGGGGCACTAATTACATTAATGAACCCGTACGTTTTGAGCAAAAGCCTACCCGGCATGTTTGTTGAACGAACGTACAGTAAATCAAACATTATGGATAGCATTAATAAACAGCAGCAGGAAAAGAACCGGGAAAACCTGAACAGGGAAACCGCCATTGAAAAATTGCGCGAACTGGTTGAAAATACAAAGACCTGCTTTTTTGATACTGGTCACCCGGTAGCCGATTCAAACGGGGTACGTCCAATGAGCGTGCAACAAATAGATGATGAAGGCAACCTTTGGTTTCTAAGCGCCAACGATAGCCATAAAAACCAGGAAATAGCAATGGACCACTCTGTAAAACTGTTCTTCCAGGGTTCTGCCCATTCCGATTTTATGTACCTCACCGGTAAAGCAGAGATCATTTATGACAAAAATAAAATAGAAGAGTTGTGGGAACCCATTATGAAGACCTGGTTTACCGAAGGCAAAGACGATCCGCGCATTTCGGTGATAAAGTTTGTACCGGAAGAAGGCTACTACTGGGATACCAAACATGGTAAAGCGATCGCGTTCCTGAAAATGATGGTGGGCGCTGCCACGGGAAAAACCATGGATGATTCTATTGAAGGGAAATTATCTATGTGAATACTGTGAATAAAAGAGTAAGGTATAAGAAAAAGGAAGTAAGAAGTAGGAAGTACGATGCTCGCGAATTTCATACCTCCTGCTTCATATTTCCTGCTTCACTTTATTCGTACCGCCTGCTTCTTACTTCCATCCTCAATTTATCGACTCCGGATCAATATCTCAGAATAGCCGCCAATTCACCTGATTCCGGCATTTCATTCGCCTCAAGGAAATATACCTCACCACCATTCTGTATTGTCCTGATTACCGCTTTATCTATAAGGTCCTCTGCAGTGTCTGATTCATGATCTAAAATTTCAAGTTTATTCTCCTGCTCGTTGAACGAACCCCAGATCCTGCTTCCCTTTCTTACAAACAAATGCGACACCCTTGCATAATAAGCCGCCGGTATTATCACGCTGATATCGGTTGAGGTTAAAGCGGTGGCAGACTTATTACCATAATCACCCAACGCCCGCCGTAACGGTTGTTCGAAGAACGGCGTCATCACCTTCATGGCTTCTTCGTACAACTCATTATCATTTTGCTGATGATGGTTGCCGGTCAATGCTTCGGGCCAGATGTTCTTATAATCGGAAACCGATCTGTAAATGGGTATCAGGAAATCCTGCCCGGCCAGTAACAACGGCACATTCTCTTTATTGAGATGGCTCTTCCAGATCGTATCGTCCACTTCTTCGAGGTAAAGCGCAATGTTCTCTTTTTCATCGGGCCGGCCCGCGCCTATTCCATGATAATTGGCGCTGGCCGTGCCGCCTGTGTCGCCCGTTCTGAAAACTTCTTTACCGCCTTTTTCTTCAACATGCACCACATCATTAACGCCTGTGGGCAATTCCTCTACCTGCAAATGTTCAATGCCCATTGCATCAGCACGATAAAACCGGGGGAACTTCTTAGCGATATCAAGCAGGTAGAAGTATTCAGGCCGAGCCATAAACGGAACAAGCGGACTTACATAAAATGAATTGTTTACTACCACATGTTGTACTAACGGAGCCCGCAGTTTTAAAAATCTGAAGAACCCATCGGCAATGTATACCGCCAGGCCGTCGCTCATGGCATACCAGAACTTATCATCTTTCAACAGATCGTATCCGGGCCCCAGCATTTTCTTAATGAGCGTATGACCGGCGCCTTTTTCCTTCAATATTTTTTCTACCTGCTGCAGGGCGTTCTTGAATGCCATCAAATCAACCTGTTCATTTACTTCCATACCCGCTTTATGGGTAGGCATCAATATGCTTATACACGGAGGCTGATCGTAACCGGCCAATGCTACAAACAGCTCTTTGGTAAGGTTGCCATTTAATTCTTCGGGAATCGTATTGGTGAATGCTTCCGTATAAGTTTCATTTCTGCTTTTGTTCTGCGTTGATTCGGTTTTTGAAAAATCTTCCCCTTTGCTGGTATTCCTGTTGGGGTGGCGTACCGGCAGATCAGCTGGTAATTCCGGTTCACTCTTATTGGCGCCTGACGGTTTGCCTTTGTCGGTTTTCGATGGTTTTTCTCTATCCTTTGCCATACAATATCTTTTTCATGTATAGCCTCAATTAATATACCAGCGTATTTAAATTTATTGTTCGCATATACAGAGAACCGTTACAAAGCGTGTGGCGATAATTGGGGTTTTCGTTCCGCACAATTACCAGGCATCAGATTATGATCACATACCCAACAGGTAAACTTCGGTGGCGGAACATTCGTGGGCAATTTGTCGTATATCCTGTTCCTGGTTAGGCCTTTAGGAAATTGGCACTTTTCCGCTATTGTCCTCTAAGAAGTAAGTACAATTGTTAAACAAACCAGGGTTTAAAGAAGTTACTGATTTAGTTACAATTTTATCATAACACTCCCGGCAACCAGGTCATGAATAGCTCTTCGTTGGGGATTAGATGAAATGGTAAGAAATGAAACCCACCCTAACAAAAACTTTACCGGATACCTGATCATGGCCTGAAGAATATTTATCTTTTGAGAAGTATTTGAATTCTTTCTTACCCGTATCCCTTTAATATAATTTCCCAGTGTACATCCCAACGCAGTGAACAATGGTTCATACAACACGAACAGTCCAACAAACAAGGCGATACGTACCCCATCCGGCACATGCTCATATTTATCAATTACAGAAGCGGCAGCAAACATCAATACCAGGATCAGTATCATGTCGATAAAAGCCGACTGTATCCTGTCTTTTAATTCGGGGTAATTCATATTCAGGTTGTTTACGGGTCACATAATACAAACTATCTCTTACATTACAAACCCGCCTGCCCGCCCGGCATGCAACAATTTGTTAATAAAAACTACTTTTAACTAGACTTATTTCTTTTTTGCAGCTGTAACATAACCAGACACCCCAACGTCATAAGCAGGATATCAGGGTAATTTTGTCATCTCACATTTCAAACCGCGGTAATATGAAATTGCAACCATTGATCAAAACCATTCCCCTCCTTGGCATTTGCTGCACTTTTTGCATTAACCTGTTTGCCCATAACGGCAGTGTGGCCTTTGCCTACCCGCTTTCGGGCAAAATAACGGTTGACGGAAACTTCAGCGACTGGCCGGCCAATGCCACAAAGTATATGATCGCAATGCATTTATCAGACACTAAACCTAAGGACCAGGCCGACTTCTCGGGCTTCTTTCAGATTGGTTACCGGCTCGACAACCATTCATTATATGTTGCATTTACCGTTACCGATGATGATTTTCTGCAGGACACAAACGAAAGCGTACGCTGGAATACGCAGGACGGCCTCGAACTGAGCATCGATGCGCGCCACCTGCTTTCTGGTTCAGGAGTAGCATCGTTCATGTACAGCAAAAAACTGCGCAACATCAACAAAGCTTTTTATGATCCTTTTGCCAGTACCGCATCGTGGGATATTATGGAAGTGGTGATGGTACAAAAAGGCACAACCCGTTTTTACGAATGGCGAATACAGTTAGGGAATGAACTGACAGTTGGCAAATCGGTGGGGTTCGATTTTCATGTGTTCGATAAAGATAACGATGGCAGTTTTTCCTGGTCGGCCTGGGGCAAAGGCGACCAGAAATATATGAACCCCAACAGTCTTGGCGATGTGATCATTATGCCTGCCGCGGCAAAGCTGGCCACCCTTTCAGGTAAACTGCATTGGGATAAACCATCCGTGGTAAAGTTACCCGGTCAGGTAAGACTCAATGGTGTATCGAACCCGAAGCTGTGGTTCGATGCTGCGCTGGACAGCCTCGGCAATTATTCAACGGCCATTCCTGCCGGCAAATATGCCATTGCCTTACCCGATAATTATATCCGGAATGAGGAGGAAAAACTATTTATTACGCTTAAAAAACCCGTAACCGTTATTACGAAACCCGGTGGTAAAACAATTGCTCCCGAAATCATAGTACCTATAACTCCGGCCCCCGACCTTGTACCGGAGAAAGGCGTGCTGTTCGATTTCAACCCGTCAGACACAACCCAGATCGACCGGTTTATTGAAACCTATCAAAACTACTATCGCATTCCCGGTGTTTCAATGGCCTTGATAAAAGATGGTAACCTGGTGTATTATAAAACATATGGCGTTCGCAATACCATGACGGGCGCGAAAGTAGAAGAACAAACCCTGTTTGAAGCGGCCTCCATCACCAAACCGGTATTTGCATTTGCGGTAGAACGGCTGGCCGACCGCGGCATTATTGACCTCGACAAACCGTTGTATGAATACCTGCCTTATAAAGACATTGAATACGATGAACGGTATAAACTCATCACCGCCCGCCATGTATTAACACACCGTACCGGTTTTCCCAACTGGCGCTGGATGAACCCCGATAATAAACTAAATCTCAAATTTACACCGGGTACAGGTTACGGTTATTCAGGCGAAGGGTTCGAATACCTGAAACTGGTAGTAGAAAAGATCACCGGTAAAAAAGTTGAGCAGGTATTACAGGAGGAAGTAATTGAACCGATGGGCTTATACCATACCTGGTTCTCAAAAAACGATTCACTGGCAAAGGTGAAGTCAAATGGCCATTATGAGAACCTGCCCACAGAAGCAGATATGCCCGATGCCCCGGGTATGGCCTGGTCAATGCATACGGAAGCAAAGATCTTTACGCGGTTCATGTTGTATTTACTGGAGCAAAAGGGACTGAAGCCGGAGACATATGAAACCGTATTATCAAAACACTCCGAATACCCCGTGGATGCCAATTCGCCAAAGCCGAAGGTCCCAACGTACATGGGTATGAGCCTCGAAATACGCGAAACACCGTTTGGAAAATCATTCGGCCATGGTGGTAACAACGGTGATTTCAAATGCCAGTTTGAAGTGTATAAAGACCTGAAGATGGGTTATGTAATATTCACCAACTGTAATAGCTCAGAACCCTTGCTACATAACCTGCGTAAATTTTTGATAGAAGGAAAAGATAAACCATAAATTTTCTCTCACAATATTGCAATGGAACGGATGAACCTTTTTTCCTGCATCGGTTCATCCGTTCCGTCTATATGTCAATTATTGTCAAAATGCTTTCTTATTACTGCCGCCCGTAGTGCCTTTACCCGCATTCTTTACATATTTTTCCAGCCAGGCGTTTTGTTCGTATAACATGTGCAACAGGTTCTCTTTACCGCGGTAACCATGGGCTTCATAGGGCAGGCTTACAAAACGCACGGTTCCGCCATGCCCTTTTACCGCATTGAACAAACGCTCGCTCTGAATAGGGAACGTGCCAGGGTTATCATCCATTTCACCATGTATAAGCAACAAGGGGGTTTTTATTTTATCGGCATAACTGAAGGGGCTCATTGCCGAATACAATTCGGGCGCCTGCCAGTAGGTGCGGTCTTCATTCTGAAAACCAAATGGGGTAAGACTGCGGTTATACGCGCCGCTGCGGGCTATGCCCGCTTTGAACAGGTTCGTATGCGCCAGCAGGTTGGCGGTCATAAATGCGCCGTAACTATGTCCGCCAATGGCCACACGGTCCTTATCCCCTACCCCCATTTCAACCAGCTTATTGATAGCCGCCTCTGCATTCATCTTCAACTGCACTATAAAATTATCATTTGGCTTTTTACCGGCGCTGGCCGATACAATGGGCATTTCAGCATTATCGAGCACCGCATATCCCTGCGTTACCCAAAAAACCGGACCGCCATAACTAACCATGGTAAATTTTTCTTTTGAGCCACGCACCTGTGCGGCATCCGCAGCAGAATTGAATTCGCGCGGATAAGCCCACATCAATACGGGGAGCGGACCATCCTTTTTGGCATCGTAATTTTCAGGCAGGTACAGATCACCGGTAAGGTCAATGCCGTCGGCCCGCTTATAAGCGATCTTTTGTTTACTGATGCCTTCCAGTGAAGGATACGGGTTGGCAAAATTCGTCAGCGGCCGGTCGGCGATGCGCAATATCAGGTTCCGCAGAAAATAATTCGGCATCTCCTTTTGCGATTCGCGGCGGGTGATCAATACCAGCTTATCTGCATCAGGCACATCGGTCACCATTTCGAACATTCCCTCCTGGCAACGCCAGATGATCTCATTCTTTTTTGTAGCCAGGTCGAACTTGGCAATGAACGGCAGATCGCCGTTGGGCGAACTGCCCACCTGGTTATTCATAAGCAGTTTGGTATTGTTATCGATCAGCTTTATTACCTGGCGGCCAAATTGATTCTTTACAGTTACCGGTAACCCGGGATTGCCATACGCATCGGTGGTATTACGCTCAAGCAAAGTTTCAAGCTGGCCGGTTGACGGGTCATACCGGCTGAACCGGGTATTTTGTTTGCTTCGCAAACGCTCAACTACAAAGGCAAATTTTTCATTGCCCCAGGTGATGCCGCTATACCGCCAGCCAGTTTTAAAAAGCAGGGCGGGCTCACCGGTAAATGGCGCACTTAATGCGTATACCGCATCATGAAAATCAGTTTTGCTTTTGTAAATACCACTGTCGAGCGGGGCGCACCAGACGATGGTTGCGGTCACATCGTCGCGCCATTCAAAACCACGCGGGGCGTTCAATACATTATCATAACCTGAAGGCGACAATTCAGAAGAAGGCACCTCCGCCACCACTTTTACCACTTTGCCTGAAAGATCGGTTATACTTACGGTTGAATTGAAACCATAAGCAGGCACCAGGTAAGAGAACGGTTTACGGATGGTGCGGGTAAGCAAAAACATTTTATCGGGCGACAATTTGAATGACGTATAAATAGCAGGCCGGCCAATTTTTGATTCTACCCCGTTTACATTCTTCACCAACTGCGCTGTGGTATAAAATGCAAACAGTTTTTCATCGTATGGTGATTTGATGAGGTCCTGGTAGGTACGGCTGGGCGCCACTTTGCCAAGGTTCTCCTGGATAGCCGGTCCCGCAGGCATCAGCGACTTTACAGGCGCAGCAGCTGCTGGCTGTAACGTACTTTTGTACAAAAGGGTATTGTCATCCATCCACACAAAATCTTCGCCAAGGATCAGGTTCAGCGGCTGTTTGTTAACCTTTGATGCTTTGCGGGCAGCAAGGTCGATCACATACAGGTCAACGCTTTTATTGGTGGTATTGGTAAATGCGATCTTTTTCTCACCGGGGCTCCAGCTTACATTACCGGCCAGCATATTGGCGGGCAAACCGGTAACGGGGAATTCTTTTCCGGCTTTTAGATCTTTTAGTGTGAAGTTATTGATGAAATGCTGGCGGCTGGGCGCAAAATTATTTGGATTGATGCGTTGTCCGGCGATCTTCAACTCGGGCTGCGCCAGTTCTTCCACAGAGGGATAACTATTGCGTTCCATCAGCAGCATCCAGGTGCCTTTATCATTAAAACTTACAGCGGGAGTTGGTTTAGCCAACAGCAACTCAGCAATGGCGGCAGGCGGCGTTTTATAGCCCTCATCCTGGGCAAAACAGCGATCAAAAGCAATAAGGGTAAAAAGCAGTAATACCTTTCTCATGTGATGTTTTTAAAATTCTTCATTTGACGGCGCAAAGCCGGAAAACCTGTGGAATTGATTGCAAGGTAATTGGGAATTGGGAAATGGCAACCGTGAAACGGCAAACCCCGACTTCATCGGGGCAGGCTGTGAAACGCTTTATAGGTCAGCCTGAAAACGGTTAGTCGGTTTCGTAAGCCAGCGGGCCCATTAGCCTTTAGTCCTGCACCTCCTGCCTTTTGCCTCGTTGCCTTTTATTCCCCCGGTATATGTTTTGCAGCTTTCAGGCAACACTATTGACTATGAAATGCAGATCCTTATTACCGGCATTGACCGCTGTTTTTTTATTTAGCTGCGGCAATAACCCGTCGGAAAGAAAAACCGAAAATGTGGAAAGACCCGATACGGTAGCCACTGCCTATAAACAAAATGTGGAGCTGCCGCCGCCTTTTGCAACCAAATCGGTACAAAATTTCAGTAAGGTCGTCGGCTGGCCTGCGGGGAAAACGCCCACCGCCCCGGCGGGTTTCGAGGTGGGCAAATTTGCCGACAGCCTGAACAATCCCCGCTGGATCTATATAGCCGCCAATGGCGACATATTTGTATCTGAAGCGTCAACCGAAGCCAATGCCGTCAAAAAAATAAAAGGCGCCCTTAGCGGCAAATCGAAATCGCAGAACCTCGGCAATTCCGCCAACCGCATCACCCTTTTCCGCGATATCAATGGCGATGGAACTCCCGACTACCGCAGCGTTTTCCTAACCGGATTAAACCAGCCATTCGGTATGCTTATTATTGGTAAAACCTTTTATGTAGCCAATACCGACGGGCTGATGGCCTATCCATACCAATACGGTCAGTCGAAAATTACCGCAGCCGGTAAAAAGATAGTCGAACTGCCGGCAGGTGGTTATAACAATCACTGGACGCGGAACATCATCACCAATAAAGACAGCTCAAAAATATACATCAGCGTTGGCTCGGGCAGTAATGTGGCGGAGCATGGGCTGGAGAATGAAGTACGCAGGGCCTGCATCCTGGAAGTAAATCCCGATGGTTCGGGCGAACGCATCTATGCGTCAGGGGTAAGGAACCCCGTGGGCATGGACTGGGCGCCGGGCACGGAAACATTGTGGACTACGGTTAATGAGCGGGATGGACTGGGCGACGAACTGGTGCCCGATTATATGACCGCCGTACATGTAGGCGGGTTTTATGGCTGGCCATATGCGTACTGGGGCCAGCATCCCGACCCGCGG
>CBIHPC010000098.1:0-19466 GCA_966211305.1 uncultured Niastella sp. | reverse complement strand
TTTGTCCGAACAGCGCAGCCTGCTGATCACCGGCTATACCGGCAATGGGTATTTGTGCGGCAAGGATCTGTGCATCTGTTTGTCCGTACACTTCACTGGAAGAACGTACTTCCGGTAACAGGGAAGCGGGCACATCCAGTAATTTCAACAGCTCCTCATCCCATTTACAGGTATGAATATTGAACAGCATGGTGCGGGAAGCATTGGTGATATCGGTAGCATGTACTTTACCGGCGGTGAGTTTCCATACCAGCCAGGTATCGATGGTACCAAAGGCGAGTTTGCCTTCTTCGGCCTTTTTACGCGCGCCCTGTACGTTATCGAGGATCCAGCGGATCTTGGTGGCGGAAAAATATGCATCGACAATAAGCCCCGTTTTTTCCTGTATGAGATTACCTCTCTGCGCTTTCAGCTGATCGCAAAAGGAAGCGGTACGGCGGTCCTGCCATACAATGGCGTTATGTATGGGAACGCCGGTTTCTCTATCCCATACAACTGTTGTTTCACGTTGATTGGTGATGCCGATGGCAGCGATATCGGTTGCTTTCAACCCCGCTTTGCTTACGGCTTCTACCGCAACGGCCAGTTGCGTTCCCCAGATCTCACTGGCATCGTGTTCAACCCAACCTGGCTGGGGGTATAACTGGGTGAATTCTTTTTGTGCAATGGATATTATTGATCCGGACCGATCGAAGATGATCGCCCGTGAACTCGTTGTTCCCTGATCGAATGATAAGATGTATTGTGGCATTGTTAGTCAATTAATCGTTAGTGTTGTATTCCGGCTTTAGGTTATTAATGAAGAAGGTAATAAGGCATAGAGGCAACAAGGCAACGAGAATACCCCGATCATTTCTCCATTCGACGTTCCTTTTGCTTTCCCTTTCTCATTTTTTATTTTTCATTCTTCATTTCTCATTTCTACAAATAGGCTTTCAGTATCCCCGCCCAAACCTTATATCCTTCCGCATTCAGATGCAACCCGTCATCCGTGTACCGCTTATCGAGCTTCTTCGACGCATCGAGAAAATGCGGGTGCAGATCGATCAGCGTAATGTTCTCCGCCGCGGCGATCTTTTTCAGTTCCGTATTCACAAATAAGATATGTTCATCCTTGTTATAGTGATGTTTGAACCGGGTGAACTCGTTATTCACCGGTAACAAGGTATGAAAAAAGATCTTCGTCTTTGGCGATTCCGCTTTTATCTGCCTGATGATACGGCGATAGTTATTTACGATCACCGTATCGGGAATATTATGTTGAATATCGTTAATTCCTATGAGAATAAACACTTTGGCCGGCTTTCCTTCCGTTACTTCACCAAGTCGTTCGAGCACGCCGAACGTAATATCGCCCGAAATGCCGCGATTGCGCGCATTTTTATTCTGTAACAGTTCGGCCCAGTCGACGCCCTGCGTTATGCTGTTACCCAGAAATATGAGATCTTTTTTTGAATTGGGATATGTTTTGAATAAGCCCGTGCGCAGTTTATAAGCGGCCGGACGAATGGTGCTGTCGGGTTTCTTTTCCTGTGCCGTTGCTGTTGTTGCTATTAAGATTGCTGTTATCAGACTCAGGTAACTTCTTTTCATATGTGATCATTATCGTTTTTAGTTTTCCGAACTTACTTCCTCCCTCCTACCTCTTACTTCGTTTACCAATGTAACTCCATCATGCATTATACTCCGAAGTATATACCTTTCCAAACCGATCCACAGCCACCACCTTCACCTGCTTCGCCGTGGCGGGTATAACCGCATTGAACAGGTGATCTGTTTTCTTCGGCTCGGCAAAACCGCGTGGTTTGGGCAATTTCGGCCCTTCATACAGCGCTACCGCCAGTGCATCAAAACCGCGCTCCTGTTTCAGCGCATCGTGTTTAACGCCATCTACCCAGCATTCCACTTTCCAGGCCGGATCGTAGTTCCAGACATTCACCTGCAGCTTTTTGGTAGCGGCATCATTGTCCTGCACGTGCATGCTCACCTGATGACCGGCTTCTTTACCGGTCGACTGGTAATACCAGCTCACCTCAGTGCCTTTTACCGAGTATACGCCGTAACCCGATGGGGTTCCGTCACCACAGATGGGGCCCGTCCACCAGGCGCCGCAAACCGTGCCATGGTTATGTTCAAATATATCGTGTTTTATCACATTGCGATGGTAATGTGTATGGCCCGACATGATATGCACATTGCGGCCTTTCAGGACGGCATACAACGCTTCATTGTTCTTTACGTCATTGTGCACCGGAATATGCAAACAAACGATCACCAGGTTGTCATGCGGCACCAATGCCAGATCTTTCTGCAGCCATTCCAGTTGTTCTTCTGAAATATACCCGTCGTATTCACGGTCTTTACCAAGATAACGCACATCATCGAGCACTACGTAATGCACTTTACCGCGGTTGAACGAATACCAGGTGGGGCCATAATGTTGCTGAAAGGTATCGTCAGACATATTATCACCGCCTTTGTTATAATCCATATCGTGGTTACCGATACACTGGAAGAAAGGAATACCCATTTTCTCAACGGCAGCATTATACCTGGGGAACAGGGAATGATTGTCCCATACAATATCGCCAACCGTTATGCCATGCAGCAGGGCGCCATTGGCGGCCTGTACGAATTTTTGTACATCGGGCACCGACTCCGCCATCATGCGGTTCACATCTTTTTCACTTTTTACCTGCGGATCGGCCCAGATAATGAACTGGTGATTGGTATCGTCGACAGTGAGCGGTTCCAGTTCGAAGTCGATACCCCTGCGTTTGGTGATATCCTGCACGAGGCGGTAATGGCGGGAAAGTCCTTTTTCATGGTTGAACGCATAGCCGGCGGGGGTAGAAACGAACACCGCTACGGCATTGGGATGTAATTCAAGTTCGTATTTTCCGGCTTTATCGGTTTGCACTACGGAAAAGCCATCGCTCACCACAACATCTTTGAGCCCTTTCCCTTTTGCGAGCACCGTTCCTTTTATTTTCTTTTCAGGGGGTGCGATTGTTTTTGCAGCGGATACAATGGGCGATAATGCCCATCCTGCAGTAAGCCAACCAAGCGAGGCAATGAATTTGCGTCTTTTCATTATACAGATTAGTTTAACGTGAAACGGCAAACGTGAAACAGTTCACGACTGCGCAACCTCGCGCTTAGAACAATACAGTTTTTAGTTTTCTAACCTTATCAGCCCCTGAGACGGCAACACGCCGCCACCAGTTGCAAGGTCCTGGCGAAATGGCTTAAGCAAACGTTTGCGCTTTCACTCGTCAACTCGTCAACTCGTCAACTCGTTAACTTTACCTCAATACATACCCTTCAGCCAATTTTGTAAATGAAGATACCTGCTCCTTTATCCAACTTTCGTCTTTCTGTAATTCTTTCGCCATAATGATGGCCACCGGCTCCGCCATGCGAATGCTTTCTTTTGCATCGAGCAACAGGGCGCGTGTTCTGCGCGACAAAACATCTTCTACCGTGCGCGCCATTTCATGCTGCACAGCCCAGATCACCTGCGCTTCATGGATCTGTAAACTTTTACTAAGCCATTCGTGCGAATGGCCGTTCATCAACGCCTTCACCTGTTTGCCGTCGCTGCCATAAAAATACAGGGGATCGCTCAGGTCGACATTTGCCATGGAACCATGGATGGGCAAATGGCGGGTTGCCGTTTTTTTATGCGGCCATTGCAGTTCTTTTTCAACGCGGTCAACCATATCTTCACCCATTTTGCGAAAGGTGGTCCATTTACCACCTAAAATGGTAAAGAGATGCGAAGGCGTTACCATGATCTTATGGCTGCGCGAGATCTCTTTTGTTTTCTGATTGTCTTTTTGGGGCGCTGCAAGCGGACGTAACCCTGCAAACACGCTCAGCACATCGCTTCGTTTTGGCTGCAGTACAAAATAGCGCGAGGCATTCTCCAGGATAAACGCAATTTCTTTTTCAAGCGCCTGCGGTTCAAGCGATGCTTCGCTAACCGGCGTATCGGTGGTGCCTACCACTACTTTATTATGCCAGGGCACAGCAAACAATACCCGGCCATCACTGGTAGCGGGGATCATCAGCGCATCGCTGGCGGGATAGAACTTTTTATCGAGCACCAGGTGCACGCCCTGGCTGGCGGTAATACTTTTTGTACCTGTAGGATTATCCATTTGCAATATCTCGTCAACAAACACCCCGGTGGCGTTGATCACCGCTTTTGCTTTGCAGAAATAGGCTGTATTGGTTTCAATATCGCGTAACTGCACACCCGAAATATGCCGGCCATTGTCTTTTGCCAGGCCGGTCACTTTCATATAGTTCAACGCAACGCCGCCCTGCCCGATGATCGTTTGCGCCAGGTTGATAGCCAGGCGCGAGTCGTCGAATTGCCCGTCGTGGTACAACACACCGCCTACCAGTCCGTCGGCTTTGATGTTCGGTAATTTCTGCAGCGTCTTTGACCGGGAAATGAAAACGGAGGACCCAAGGCTTAAGCTGCCCGAGATCCAGTCGTATAATTTAAGCCCGATAGTGTATTTAAGCCGGTCCCACCAGTTGTACACAGGAATAATGAAAGTCTGGTTTTTTACGAGGTGCGGAGCATTGCGCCAAAGCAGTCCGCGTTCGATGCTGGCTTCGCGAACAAGTTGAATATCGCCCTGCGCCAGGTACCGTACGCCGCCATGCACCAGTTTGGTGCTGCGGCTGGAAGTACCCTTGGCAAAATCGGCCTGTTCGATCAGCAAAACGCTGTATCCCCTGCTTACCGATTCAAGGGCGATGCCCAACCCGGTTGCTCCGCCGCCGATGACTATAAGATCCCATTCTTTTTGAGCGTTTAGCCTGTCAATCAAGGCGATACGACTCTGTATGGTGCCAACTTCCATTATGTATCGAAAACTTTCGTTTTATTTCAATTTATTTCAACAGCAATATTAGCGAAACAATTTGAAACAATAAATTAAAACACTTCGAAACTTTGCAAAACCATCTTTACCACTTTTCCAATTGCAGTCATTTTCCTGAACCGGTTGTATTCCTATAAAATTCATGACTTCGGAGGTTGAACATCAGGCATTCAGCTCATTCTATTGACGCTTGCAGGAGAAAGAAAGTACCAGAGCGGGTGATAAATTACCCTGGTTTCACTTTAAAAGCGCCAGGCTCCATTAATCAGGGTCGCAGACAGCTGAAGGCCTTTACGATGAAAAGGCGAATAATGGGGATTACAGGGGCTTGCCGCGCTAAATGGAGTCATGATCCGGTGTGTGGGGGAATTGTATGGGAATGCTCTCCCAGTTGTCTGATAGTTGTCTGATAGTTGTCTGATAGTTGCCTGATAGTTGCCTGGATATTGCCTTGCGCACCTGAGTACCTGTAGGGTTTCCAGGCAATTCCCTGGCAATACCCAGGCCATTACCCTACCACTACACTACCAGTTTGGTACCATTCCGGTACAATTGCGCTACAGGGAGGACACATGGCTGACACATGGATTGGCTATTTATCGTTACACAAATAGCAGATCTTCAATAAGTTGTAAGCAAACGAAATAAAAGAAAACAGGTAACAATTGTACATTCCATTGAAAATAAGGTCATTGCGGGGCTTTGTTCGCAAATGCTTCGCAACTTCTCTTATACGGCTCCCAGGTTTCTTCGCAAATTTGCGAAGCACTTGCGAAGGATTTGCGAAGCCGTTCCGAATATGCCCAGGCTCCGTCCCGAAGAAGACCCGGAGAACAGATTGACAAAAACAGGTTCGGGTAAAAACCTTAAACACCGCGATTTGCCAAAGCAGAAATTTTCATGATCTTTGACTTGCGGCAGATAACCGGTTGTAAGAAAACATGTTGGGCTTGTGCACATCTGCCAGTTTTCATTTAATTTGTTTGCCAATTATGATCTCACAAACCGAACGCCACCAATTTATTCTCAATAAACTCACGAAGGAAAGCTTCGTTAACGTGCTGGAACTTTGCAAGGAACTGGATGTTTCTTCCGTCACCATTCGAAAGGATCTGAAACTGCTGGAGGATAAAAATCTTTTATTTCGTACACACGGTGGCGCCACCATCAATAACCCGTATACGGTTGACCGGCCGGTAAATGAAAAGGAGAAATTGCAGTCGGGCGAAAAAATGAAGATCGGTGCGGCCGCGGCCCAGTTGATTGCCGACAATGACAGCATCATCATCGCTTCGGGCACTACGGTGCTCGCACTGGCGAAGAATATGCCGCCGAAAATGAACCTTACGGTTATCACCGCCTCCTTACAGGTGGCGCAGGAACTTATAAAACACCCTGATATAGAGATCATGCAGTTGGGCGGCATTCTGCGCAAAAGCTCTTCTTCCGTAACCGGACCATACGCACAAAAAATACTCACCGATTTCTTTTGCAGTAAATTGTTTTTAGGGGTAGATGGCATCGATCTTGAATTCGGCCTCACTACAACCAGTGTAACGGAAGCGCACCTCAACCGCCAGATGATAGAGGTTTCGCAAAAAGTGATTGTACTCTCCGACTCCACCAAATTCGGTAAACGCGGTTTCGGTCGTATTTGCGGGTTAGAAGAAATAGACCAGGTGATCACCGACAGCGGCATCTCGGAGCATTATGTGAACCAGATGGAGAGCAGGGGAATTGAAGTAACTATTGTTAATTAGCTGATGTGCTGATTTGCTAATGAATACATTATTAGCTAATGTGATAATTCGATAATTTGATAATTAATACAGGAATACAGAATTGGCTGATTTGATAATTCGACAATGTGATAGTTCCTGAATTTCCGGAGATCCTTACAGTTCAACGCTCACGCGAAGCGTACCTTAAATTGTAGTTCATTATCGAATTATCACATTATCACATTGACATATGGTCTTTTAATAAACGTAACGCCGCCACCATATGATTCTCCACCGTATTCTTCGATAACTGCAATCTGTTAGCAATCTCTTTGTAAGAGTTTCCCTCTTCCCTGCTCATGGTAAAGATGCGTTTCTTTTGCGGCGGCAGCCTGTTCAATGACGTACGATATAAACCTTCCAGTTCTTTATGCAGTAACCGGCTGTCGGTAACAAATGAAGAAGGCGGTTCAACAGTGGCCTGGTCAAGCGAAACAGCTGGCACCGCGCCCGCACGGTGTTGTTTACGCAAATGATCTATCAGCCGGTTCTTTACCGAACGGTACAAATACGCCGATAACGACAAATTTCCGTTCAGCATATCTTTCTTTTGCCACACAGCCAGCATAACGTCCATCACTAGCTCTTCCGAAACATTTTTGTCGGAGATCAGCTTCAGGGTATAATTATACAGCTTATAAAAATACCTGTCGAACAGGGCGCGATAGGCCTTTTCATTACCGGAACGCCATAACTCGACGAGGTAGCTGTCTGACGTGTTCAGATCCATATCAAATGGTTTACGATCGTTTTATTTCCGTACGTGTTTACCAATAACAGGTTCCATTGCACCCATTAAAATTATCGCTATTATTGCGCCGGCTATTTACCTGTTTTGATATTTGCGTTGTACTTTTTGATATTAAATGCAGCATATGGTAAACTATTACAAATACCTGCCGGTGAGCGAAGCTGATGAAAGCTGGGGACTGAGTGTATTGAATACCGGCTGTACCCATATTGCTGCCGGCTCACCCTATCCTTACACTTCGCATCCCGGGCATCATTATTTCAACTGGGAGAAAGGACGGGTACTGCACGAATACCAGGTTATTTATATCACAAAAGGCGGCGGTATCTTTGAATCGAAAAACGGCGGATCACAAACCATTTCAGCAGGCTCCATTGTCTTTTTATTTCCTGGTGAACTGCACCGATATAAACCCGACAAACAAACAGGCTGGGATGAATACTGGGTAGGCTTCAACGGCAACATCATTAACAATTTGCTCAGTAAAAAGTTCTTTACCTCCGCAAGCCCGGTCATCTCCGTAGGTTACCATGAATCGCTGCTGCATTTGTTTGAAGAGATCATCGATAAAACAAAAGAAGAAAAAGCCGGTTACCAGCCGCTGATCGCGGGCACGGTACTGCACCTGCTCGGTTATATTTATTCGCTTTCACAACAGGAAAAATTCAGCGGACAGGATATCGATGCCATCGTAAATAAAGCGCGCCTGTTGTTCCGATCCAATTTCGATAAACACATTTCACCCAAAGATGTGGCGCAGGAATTACAGATCAGCTACTCGCGGTTCAGAAAAATATTTAAAGATTATACCGGCCTCGCACCCGGTCAGTTTCAGATCCAGCTGAAAATACATAAAGCAAAAGAACTGCTTACCAACACCAATAAATCTGTGAAGGAGATCGCCTTTGAATTAAACTTCGAAAGCAATTTTTATTTTTCGAAGTTGTTTAAGGAAAAGGTTGGTTTAACACCGGGGGAGTTCAGGAGAAAAAACCTGCGAATTATCACATTATCACATTAACCACCCCTGGCATTCGAATTGCGTAATCCTGTATAGCCAGCCAACACGAACCTTTCAATTTGAAAGCAGTATATCAAAAACAGGAGCGCGAATATGTTGTATTTTATACGCTATAAACCGCCTGACGCATTTTTTCCCCACTCTTGCCTCAACATCCCTTACTATAGCCAACTACATGTAATTTAAAATGAATCAGTAAACAGAAAATATTGGTTATGTTGAGAATTGCGCAAATAGCCCCACTTTACGAATCGGTTCCACCTAAATTTTATGGCGGCACAGAACGGGTAGTGGCCTATCTTACCGATGCATTGGTAAAAATGGGAAATGACGTAACATTGTTTGCTTCAGGCGACTCCATTACAAAGGCCCGCCTGGTTTCTGTTACACCAATCTCATTACGATTGGGCAATTGTATTGATCAGATGGCCGGCCATATTCTGCAATTGCAGGAGGTGATGGACCGCTCGAATGAATTTGACCTGCTTCATTTTCATACCGACTATTTACATTTCCCCATTTCGCGATTATGCACAAAAAAAACATTGACTACGCTCCATGGGCGGCTTGATATTCCGGAATTACAACCCCTTTATAAAAAATTCAACGAAGTGCCGGTGATCTCCATTTCGAATTCACAACGTAAACCTTTACCCATGGCCAACTGGGTCGCTACCGTTTACCACGGGCTTCCTCCTGAGCTTTATCAGCCGGGAAATGGTGAAGGGGATTACGTGGTATTCCTGGGCAGGTTCTCTCCTGAAAAACGGGCCGACAGGGCCATCGAGATCGCTAAGCGCGCCGGGATGAAAATTAAGATCGCCGCCAAAGTAGATAAGGCAGACGAACGTTATTTTGATAAAGAGATCCGCCACCTGCTCGATCAGCCGCATGTTGAATACCTGCATGAAATTGGCGAGGCGGAAAAAGGCCCCCTGCTGGCAAATGCCAAAGCATTGTTGTTCCCCATCGACTGGCCCGAACCATTCGGGATGGTGCTGATAGAAGCTATGGCCTGCGGCACACCCATCATCGCGTACGCGCATGGGTCGGTGCCCGAGATCGTTGAACACGGCAAAACGGGTTTTGTTGTGAACACTATAGACAAAGCAGTGGAAGCCCTGCGAAACATTCATTTGATAAGCCGGGAAGAATGCCGCGCAACATTTGAAAAGCGGTTCAGCGATTTGGTAATGGGTAGAAATTATATGCACCAGTACGAACGACTATTACTGAAGCAGCCCCAAAGAAAATTCTATTTAACGCCAGCTTACAGAAAATAGCTTTCAGTACAAAAATTCCGATATATGAAAAAGCATGACACCCTGGTTAAACTCCATGATGACAAATATTACATTCTCGCCTCTTCTTCGTATGCCGATGATCGTGTGCTTACCTTGAACTATGGCGACACATTTGGCATCTTCGACCGCTGGGGCGATATAAAACAGTTCGGCACCTGCGTGCAGGGCATCTATCACCATGGTACGCGCTTCCTCAGCGATATGGAACTGGAAATAAACCATTACCGGCCCATGCTGCTTAGCTCGAATATCAAGAACGAGAACGAAATGCTGTCGGTTGACCTTACCAATCCCGATATCAGCAATGAAAAAGATATCGTTATTCCCAAAGGCACCCTGCATATTTCGCGCAGCAAATTCTTACAGGACGGCGCCTGCCATGAAATGATCGTTCTGTATAATTACGGTTCCGATACGTATGAGACCGAACTGGAGATCACCTTCGATGCCGACTTCAGGGACATATTCGAAGTACGGGGTATGGAAAGAAAACAACGCGGCAAACGACAGATCCCCGTGATCGTTGCAAGGAATAAGGTAGTACTATCCTACAAAGGGCTGGATGACATTGAACGGCAGACCAACCTGCATTTTGATCCCGCACCTGCCGCCATAAAAGAGAATAAGGTAAATTATAAAATAAAGATCGCACCGCAGAAAGCGTATACCATCCATTGCACCTCGGTTTTTTCGGTACAAACCGAACCGTTGAAATTAGAATCGTATTCAGAAGCTTTTGATAAGATCAAAAACGGTATGGAGAAAAGCCGCGAAATGATCGCGGATCTCTTTACCGATAATGAACAGTTCAATAACTGGATCAACCGGTCGAAAAACGACCTGTTATCGCTGCTGGTGCAAACGCCCTACGGCAGCTATCCTTATGCGGGCGTTCCCTGGTACAATACCGTGTTTGGCCGCGACGGCACATTTACCGCGCTTGAAACATTATGGGTAGCGCCCGATATTGCCAAAGGCGTTTTGTTATACCAGGCGAACCGGCAGGCCACTGATCACAAACCCCTGCAGGATGCCGAACCGGGAAAGATCTTACATGAGATCCGTTCAGGTGAAATGGCCGAAACCGGCGAAATTCCTTTTAAACTGTACTATGGCAGCATCGATACAACGCCTTTGTTTATTGTACTGGCCGGTCATTACCTGAAAAGGACCGACGACCTTACTACCATCAAAAATATCTGGGATAATATCTTACGGGCGCTGGAATGGATCCGTTCTTTTGGCGATATGGATGGCGATGGTTTTGTTGAATACGAGCGCAAAGCGGAAAGCGGGCTCGCCAACCAGGGCTGGAAAGATTCGCATGATTCCATTTCGCATGAGAACGGCGACCTTGCCGGTTTTCCCATCGCTTTATGCGAAGTGCAGGGTTACGTTTATGATGCGAAAAAAGAAGCCGCCTATATTGCCCACAGGTTAGGCCATTTTGACATGGCTGAACATTTGAAAACAGAAGCCGCAGAAATGAAACGAAAGTTCAACGAGGTGTTCTGGGATGAAACATTGGGAACGTATATTCTTGCGCTGGATGGCAATAAAAAACCCTGCCGCGTGGTATCGTCGAATGTCGGTCACTTATTGTACTCGGGTATTGTAACACCGGAGAGAGCCATGAAAACCGCTCACGTTTTAATGCGCGACGATATGTTCACCGGCTGGGGCATAAGAACCCTGTCGTCGAAGGAGGCGCGGTACAACCCGATGTCGTACCATAACGGCTCGGTATGGCCGCATGATACGGCTATTGGCGCATACGGAATGGCGCGATACGGACTGATGCAACCTGCGCTCCGCATTTTGCAGGGATTGTTCGATGCATCGCTGTTCATAGAGCAGCAACGGCTGCCCGAATTATTTTGCGGGTTTCCCCTGCGCCGCGGTGAGTCACCAACGGCTTACCCGGTTGCCTGTTCGCCTCAGGCATGGTCGGTAGCCGCGGTGTTCCTGCTGTTACAGGCCTGCCTGCGCATTACGTTCGACGCCCATAATAAAAAGCTGGAGCTCTATAAACCCATGTTGCCCAACTATATAAAACATATCCGGATCTCGAACCTGCGCTTTGGCGATGAGGTGTTTGAGCTCGACCTCATCCGATATGACCATGATACGGGGATACAGGTAATTAAGAAACCGGTGGGTTGGGAGATTGTGGCGATAAAGTGATTTCAAAACATCATTCAGCCTTAATCTGAACAGCTATTGATCAAAAAACATCCTTAACCTGAAAATTGATTAAATTCAACTTTATATAACGGAGCCATTCAACTGATATTCTTGAATATATTTTCAGGTATTTTATTGGATATGAATCAGGATAGATATACGTTCATTAAAATGCCTGAAATTTCTGCTGCATTCTTAAAAAAGCATCCGGTGCCGGAAAAATTTCTGAAATAATTGACAACATTCCAATATTGGTTTCCCTGCTTTGTACCTCCTGCCTCTTACTTCTTATTGATTATCCCGCTAGCACACCTGAACCACTTCCATAGTAAGTAACGCTCCCAACTTCTTAATCTTCGACACAATATGCCCTACCCCAACCGCGCAATGATGCGCCGGGCCGTGGCTGTTCCAGTCATTCACAAAACGGCGGGCGCCGATGGAGAATTTATACCGGCTGTTGGTATTGCCGATCTCCAGGATCGGTCCGGGTACGGAACCGGCTTCGGCAGTCAATAACATCAACTTTCCATTTCCCTGCTGCACAACCGACAATAATGTTACCGGCCCGTTCTTTACCGACATTTCAACCGAAAGCCCGCGTCCTACTTTGCCATGATACACATACAGGGGACGCACTTTGGTTTTCCCTTCTGCAATGGCTATGTGTCCCGGGCCGTCGTGGCCCATCAATACAACATCTTCATTAAAATCCATGGCGTAATATTCTGTAAAGGAACCGCCGGCGCCAAAGCTGTCCATGATCTTCATGGCCTGTGCATTTTTGATCTCATACTCCCCCGCCACCGGAATTCCACGGGCGGTAAGCAGCGAGTTACCAGGTATGATGGAACTGATGGTATCTTCGTTATCGGCGTTACCCGTGCCCTTATAATAGTAAGCCATAGAACCAAGCTGGTACCGGTCGGTTAACCGGTCAAGCGCAACGGAAGTACGGGCGGCGCGTTGCAGCTCCGCTTCGGAACAATCGGCCTGCACATCAAATGTCTCACGAAACAACCGCACACGGGCTTCAATCGCTTCAGTAGTTACCTCACGGCGTAAGGCAGCCAGTTCATCTACTTCAATCAGTTCTATATGTCCGCCAAAGAAACGGTACTGCTGGGTGAGGTCTGAATAAATATCAAGCATGCCGCTGTAATAATGCCCCATACAACCGAGGCGGTTAAATGCCATGGTGTGGGCCACTTTAGCGGCTTCTACCCATTCCAGAATTTCCTTCCAGCATTCATCATCGTTGTACAACATACCGGTTACCTGGTAAAACTGTATACCGGTGCGCAGGAACACGTTCGCTATTTCGGGTACCGGGCAGGCGGAACAAAATGCCAGCCATTCACCCGTCATGCGGGTACGGTCGATCATTTTGTTGAAAGCTGTATAATCGATAGCCGCTTCCGGCGATAAGTTCAGTACGATCACCGGCACTTTAGCCTGTTGCACTACAGGCAATACGGTCGATGACAATGCATAGGTTGTAACGTAGAGAAAGATGATGTTCACTCCTTCGGTGCGGAAGCGATGGCCGGCGGCAAACGCTTTATCGGCGGTATCGACGAGACCGGCGTTTACAATGCCGGGGTGCAGTGTGGCAATGCGTTTATGTACTTCACCCAGGTAACCTTCAAGGCGTTCTTTTAATCCATCGAATTGCGGCCAGTAAGTGTCCAGTCCGATCCCGAACAAACCAATTTTAAATGCGGGCGTATTGTTCATGTTTAAGAATACGTAAAAAACAGGGCAGCACCACTAGTTGGTTTGTTGTTTGTTGTTTGTGGTTTGTGGTTTGTGGTTCCGGTTCGCGGAATTTGTTCACAGTTCATAGTTCATAGTTCACAGTTTGCGGTTCATAGTTCGCGGTTCACTGTTGGTGGTCGGCGGCGATGAGCGATCCAAAAAGCAAAGCGGGCCTCCCGGTTATTGCCGGGGGCCCGCCTTTTACAAACTTATATGTTCTGCTTACTGCAACGAAACTTTATACTTCGTAACAGTATGGTATTTTTCGCCGGGTTTCAAAATGGTAGAAGGAAACTTTGGCTTGTTGGGTGAATCGGGGAAGTGCTGTGTTTCGAGACACAACGCAGTACGGAATTTCACCGGTTTGCCGCCGCTGGTGAATGTACCATCGAGGAAGTTACCGCTATAGAACTGGATGCCAGGCTCTGTAGTGTATACTTCGAGTTTACGGCCGCTGGTAGTGTCAGACAATGTAGCCACCAGTTGCAGACTGCTGTCGGTACGGTTCAATACCCAGTTATGATCGTAACCACCGGGAGCAGCGCCAGGTACGGAATCTATACGGGCGCCTATGACATGCGGCGTAGTAAAATCGAATACTGTGCCTTTAACCGCTTTGATCTCACCGGTTGGAATAAGCGTTGCATCAACCGGCGTAAAATGATCGGCAGCTATTTGCAGGGTGTGATTCAAAATGGTGTTCTCTGTGCTGCCGGTAAGGTTGAAATAACTGTGGTTGGTTAAGTTAACCGGGGTGGCTTTATCGGTTTCGGCAGTATACTCGATGTTCAGTTCATCGGCATCGGTTAAGGTATACACCACCGTTACCTTCAGGTTTCCGGGGAAACCTTCTTCACCGTCTTTGCTCAGGTAATTAAGGGTAAGGGAAGGCGTACTGTCGGCAGCAGGAGTTGCATCCCATACCACTTTATCGAAACCTTTGTTACCGCCATGCAGGTTATTCTTTCCGTTGTTGGCAGCCAGCGTATAGGTTTTGCCATCGAGTTTGAATTTAGCATCGCCGATGCGGTTGCCGTAACGGCCAATGATAGCGCCGAAATAAGGTGGTTTCTTCAGGTACTCGTCCAGTGATTCCATACCTACTACCACGCTCGATTTATTTCCATTTTTATCGGGCGTAACCCATGAGGTAACGATACCGCCATAATTGGTAATGCCTACTGTTACACCGTTCTTATTGGTAAGGGTAAACAACTGCACCTTTTTTCCATCTGTTTCACCCCAGTCTTTTGTAGTTACGCCTGCTTTGATCATTGTTTCGGAATTTTCTTGTGAAGGTTGTTTGGTTTCGCCTCCGCATGCAACCATGCCGGTGATAAGGCTAAGCATGGCGGCGTGGCAAATCAATCTGTTCATGTGGTAATCCTTTAATGAGTTTTACAAATGGTTTATTTGAAAATTTGTCAAATATCCGGATAATTCCTGAAATCAGCGGTAAGCTGTAAGCGGTAAGCGGTAAGCAAATACAGGGTTTACTTAACGTTATCGCGACAGGCTAGCTTAAGGCTTATAGCTTATAGCTATTTATTTTAACTCCAGCACCACTACCGAGAACGGCGGCATCTTTACCGTGAGCGTTTTTCCTTTAAGAGCAGCGCCCTGGAAGGGAGCAGGTTTTATTTTATCAGGCGAATCAAAACTGTTATAGTCCTGCAGTCTGGCACTTGCCAGTATACGGCCGCTTACCGTTTTTGCATTTCCACCCTGCAGATCGATCGCAATGTCCTGTGTCTTCTTAGGATCGATATTTACCAGTGAAATATGCACCAGTCCGTTCGAGTCTTTCGATGCCGAAGCCGAGATGGCCGGTAATTTTTCCTTACCGAACACATAGTCGTTGCTTTTGATAGTTAAAGGTATGAGTTTAGCATCCTGGTGCACATTATACATTTCCATTACGTGATAAGTTGGCGTAAGGATCATCTTTTCTTCCTTTGTTAAGATCACCGCCTGCAAAACGTTGATGGTTTGCGCCAGGTTGGCCATGCGAACGCGGTCGGCATGGTTATGAAAGATATTGAGCGTGGCGCCGGCGATCATGGCATCGCGCATGGTGTTTTGTTGATACAGAAAACCGGGATTGGTACCTGGTTCCACATCGTACCAGCCACCCCACTCGTCAACTACCAGGGCTACGCGTTTTTGCGGATCGTATTTATCCATGATGGCCGAATGTTTTATCACCAGCGAATCCATGAACAGCGCCTGCTTCATGGTAGCGAAATATTGCTCTTCACTAAAATCAACAGCGGGACCTTTTTTATTCCAGTTTATAACAGAATAGTGATGCAGTGCCAAACCACCCAGCATATTATGCGGAATGTTCTTCATGAGCACTTCGGTCCAGTTATAATCATCTGAACTGGCGCCGGAAGCAATGCGGAAGATCTTTGTATCGTTCGACCAGCCGGTCATAAAGGTTGCGTATTTACGATATACGTCGGCATAATATTCAGGTTTCATATTACCGCCGCAGCCCCAGGCCTCATTTCCAACACCCCAGTACTTTACACTCCAGGGTTTTTCACGGCCGTTCTGGCGCCGCAGGTCGCTCATAGGGCTTTTGCCTTCAAAACTTACGTATTGTACCCAGTCGATGAGCTCCTGTACGGTACCACTGCCAACATTACCCGCCAGGTAAGGTTCTGTACCGATGAGTTCGCACATATTCAGAAAATCGTGCGTACCAAAACTGTTGTCTTCGGTAACACCGCCCCACCAGGTATTGACCATCGAAGGGCGTTTGTCCTTGGGACCAATACCATCTTTCCAGTGATAGGTATCGGCAAAACAACCGCCGGGCCAGCGCAGGTTGGCGATCTTTAATTTTTTCAGTGCATCTATAACATCATTGCGTACCCCATTACTGTTGGGGATCTTCGTGTTTCCCTCACCTACATAAAAACCGCCATATACACAATGGCCAAGGTGTTCGGCAAAATGACCGTAGATCTGACGGCTGATAGTGGTTTTTGCAGCATCCACATTAAACGTCAGCTTGTTTTGGGCAAGCGAGCTAAAAGCGATCAGCGTTGAACTGGTAAAAAGCAAAGCAAAGCGTTTCATGTAAGAACTTTAAGATGAATGATTAATAAATGTAACAATTCGGTAGCTTATAGAAAGGCTGATTTCCGGCAGCATATGATCGTTAATTTTTATTTAAAATGCGGACTGGCGCCGGGGTGGAAATATTTCGTGGGAACGGCAGCAATCCTTTTTTAATTTGGCAGCGTGAAGCTAAGTAAAATCAACATATATGTCAATTATACGTTTAATTAAATTTTACCCCCCCGGCCCCCTGAAGGGGGAGGTTGAGGGTACCGGTTGACGGGTTAACAGGTTAACGGGTTGACCAGGCAGGTTGACAGGTTGAAATGCTGATAATGGTGACAGAGGCGAAACGATTTACTACTCTCCCTGGCTCTTTTTGTAACTTTACACTATGCATTCCTCAACAGCCCATATTAAAATAAAAAAGATCAATGCCGGCACACAAACGGAAGTGGATGACGAACTGGCCGTGGAAGAACCGCTTGAAATACAACTGGCATGGCAGGATGCTGCCGGGTATGTACAAAAGAACATTTCCGTTACCATGCGTACCCCGGGGAATGATGCCGAACTGGCCGCCGGTTTTCTTTTTACCGAAGGTATTATTCAACATATTGACCAAATACAACATATACTTCCGCAGCAGCATACAACGCTGGTAACCTTGTGCAAAGGAGTGGTTCCGCAACTGCAACAGGCCGAACGGAATTTCTATGCTACCTCGAGCTGCGGCGTATGCGGCAAAACCGGCATCGACGCCATCAGAACAACCCCGGTTTTTACGCAACAAACCGGTGAACTGGTTGTACCTGCCACAATATTTTACGGTTTGCAAAACAGCCTTCAGCAAAAACAGGTGGTTTTTGAAAGCACCGGTGGTTTGCATGCCGCCGCCCTGTTCGATATAGCGGGAAATTGTACCCTGCTGCGCGAAGATGTTGGCCGGCACAATGCGGTGGATAAAGTGATAGGCGCCGCCTTACAAAACAGGCAGTTGCCTTTGCAGCACCACATTTTGCTTTTGAGCGGAAGGGCCGGTTTTGAACTGATTCAAAAAGCCCTGATGGCCGGAATTCGCGTTATAGCAGCGGTAGGCGCTCCTTCGAGCCTCGCAGTGCAACTGGCAACGGAATATGATATCACCCTGATTGGGTTTCTGCGGGGGGAGCGGTTCAATGTTTATAGTGGGGCTTCAAGGGTTATAATGTAAGTTTTGACGGAATTGGAGTTTTGAGGAAACAGGTTATGAAGTAAGTTGACGAGTTGACGAGTTGACAAGGAGGCAGGAAATAGGAAACACAAGTTTTTTAGGTAGTAATCTGAAATAATTAGTCATGGGCTACGAAATTGAAGCTCTTCTTATTTCTTACTTCATACTTCCTACTTCAGATACACAGGTCACAACAGTTAGTTAAAAAAACATGAGCAACAAAAAACTACGCATAGGCAAAATAAAGAAATCGGCAGCCGGCCTGCCTGCCATCGTTGAAACCATTAAACAGGTTGTAGGCGAAGCAGGTGTTACGCGTGGCTGGAAGGCGCTGAACAGCATGAACAAAAAGGACGGTTTTGATTGTCCCGGTTGCGCCTGGCCCGACCCGGATGATGACCGATCGGCATTGGGAGAATATTGCGAAAACGGCGCTAAAGCCATTGCCGAAGAAGCTACGCTTAAAAAGCTAACGCCTGCATTCTTTGCTCAACATGCCGTTGAAGACCTGGCCGCCCTCAGCGATTATGAAATAGGCCGTAAAGGCCGTATTGCCCAACCTATGTTCCTGCCGCAGGGCGCAACACATTATGAACCCATATCGTGGCACGAGGCCTTTAACAAAATTGGCACAGCCCTTAATCAACTCTCATCACCCGATGAAGCTATTTTTTATACTTCGGGCAGAACAAGCAATGAAGCCGCTTTTCTGTACCAGCTTTTTGTGCGTGAATACGGCACCAACAACCTGCCCGATTGCAGCAATATGTGTCATGAAAGCAGCGGCGTGGCATTGGGTGAATCGCTGGGCATTGGTAAAGGGTCGGTTAAACTGGAAGATTTTTATGAAGCGGAAGTGATCATCATACTCGGACAAAACCCCGGCACCAATCACCCGCGCATGCTTACCGCTTTACAAAAAGCAAAAGCAAACGGCGCCCGCATCATTGCAGTTAACCCATTGCCCGAAACGGGACTTATGGGTTTCAGCAATCCGCAACAGGTGAAGGGCCTGCTGGGAATGGATACACCGCTTACCGATATTTTTCTGCCCATAGTTATCAATGGCGATATGGCGCTGCTGAAAGCCATTGAATACCTTTTATGGCAGTACGAACAACAACAACCAGGCACTGTTTTCGACAGGGATTTTATAAGCAACCATACCGAAGGGTACGATGCGTTCATCAATGACCTTCAGCAACAGGACCTGCATCATTTATCACAGGCCTGCGGTATTTCTATAACCCAGCTTACCGAAGTAGCCAGACTGTTGAGAAACAAAACCCGCATTATAGCCTGCTGGGCCATGGGCTTAACCCAACATGTAAACGCCGTTGATACTATCAAAGAGATCGTGAACCTGCTATTGCTGAAAGGCAGTATAGGCAAACCCGGCGCCGGTACCTGTCCCGTACGAGGGCACAGTAATGTGCAGGGCGATCGTACAATGGGTATTTATGAAAAACCCGGTCAGCAGTTCC